>NZ_JAMYRK010000108.1:0-11170 GCF_040321335.1 Mesorhizobium sp. M0437 | reverse complement strand
CCCCTGCTTCTTCAACAGCCGCGTCAGCAAGCGCTTGGCGGCCTTGGTGTTGCGGCGGTTTTGCACGATTTCGTCCAGCACATATCCATCCTGGTTGACGGCGCGCCACAACCAAAGCTTTTTGCCGGGCGATGGTGACGACCACTTCGTTCAGGTACCAGACATCATTCCGGCACGGCGGCTTGCGGCGCAAGCAGCGAGCGCAGTCCAGCCCGAACTTGATGCCCCACCGGCGACTTGTCTCATACGAAACCACGATGCCGCGTTCCAGCAGCATTTCCTCAACCAGGCGCAGGCTCAGCGGAAACCGGAAATAAAGCCAGACCGCGTGGGCGATAATAGGCGGCGGAAATCGGGGGGCGTATAGCTGACGGCGGGCGTATTCATGCCCCCCGGCGTCCATGTCGCAAGTCTTGACGATTGCTTTGTGTGTCAAGCCCGCCGCAGGTCTCAACGCGTTCATATGCAGACATTGTGAAAATCGCCCTATTCCGCCTTTTTTTACCGCCCCTTAAGTCCCCCGCTCGCATGCTTGTCGATGCATTGAACTCATAGCCATCGGCCAAGGATTTTGGAAAATATGTTTCCGCTCGCAGCAGAAAACGTGAGAGTCGCTGTAGGCCTAACGTCAAGGGGAGAGAGCGGTTTGATTGGACGAAATGGGCACCGGAGTACCGAAGTCATGAAGCCACGAGGTAATCTGGTCCGACTGAAGCAATTTCAGGTGAATGAGAAGAGACGACAGTTGCACCAGCTAGACATCATGATTGCCGATTTCGAACGCATGGCGCGAGAACTGGAGTTCCAGATAAACGCCGAGGAAACGAAGGGCGGCATCTCCGATGTCAATCATTTCGCTTATCCGACGTTCGCCAAGGCCGCTCGCCTACGTCGTGACAACGTCAAGAATTCGCAATCGGACCTTCTGCGGCAGAGAACCGCAGCCGAGCCATGCCTCGCCGAGGCTGAAGCAGAGCTCTCCAAGGCGCAATTGCTAGAATCGCGCAGCGGCAGAGGCCACGACCTCGAACCCGGCAACCGAAGCGCCATGATCGGCTGAGCCGGACGGCTTCAGCGCGCCTCAATTCGCGACACCGACTGGCCGTTGGCGCGCGAGAGGCTTGCGGGCACTGTAAAGATATCAGCGTCTTGATGCAGCGATAGCTGGTCGGGACGGCTGTCATGCTGCGGCGACATACGCGATTTTGTCCAGATTTGCATAGCGGCGTTACGCAGGTATGGGGGAAAGTGGAATTGGTTGGCAATCGGATCATCGGTGGAGACGAACCGCTGCCGGCGGACCGGCGCCTGGCGGCAACGCCTGGCGCTTTCGGCGGCGGCGGTAACGGCAAAGCAGGCTGGCCGCGTCGAGGATGAAGCGGCCCCTGCGTGATGCCGTTCTGCTCACGGCCGGGAGACGGGGTCGGCCCCGCCGGCCGGATGCTGCTCGCTTGGCGCGGCACCGTAAAGTCAACCGACAGCTTATGAAGATGTGCTTACATTGGGCCATGTCAGAAGTTGCTCGTGGTCCGCTCTATGGTCGCCACCGCTTTCCCCCGAGATCATTGCGCACGCGGTATGGCTCTACTTTCGCTTTCCGCTCAGCCTGCGCATGGTTGAGGACATGCTGGCGGCCCGCGGCATCATCGTCACGCATCAGACCGTTCGAAGCTGCGCGGAGAAATTCGGACGGCATTTCGCCCAGGAGATCAATATCAGCCGGCTGCCTGGGCGACAAATGGCATCTCGACGAATGTGTCGTGGCTATCAGTGGCAAGAAGCAGTGGCTCTGGCGTGCCGTCGATCAGGACGGCTTCGTCCTCGAAGTGCTGGTACAAAGCCGCCGAAATGCCAAGGCGGCAAAGCGTCTGATGCGCAAGTTGCTGAAAGCTCAAGGGCGGACACCACGGATCATGATCACCGACAAGCTCCGATCCTATGATGCCGCCATGCGCGACCTCATGCCCGGCGTCGAACACCGGTCGCACACAGGCCTGAATAATCGAGCGGAAAATTCGCACCAGCCGACCCGACGACGCGAAAGGATCATGAAACGCTTCAAGTCGGCACGCCAGCTTCAGCGGTTCGTTTCCATCCATGATCCGATTGCCGACCTGCTCACTTTCCCTGCAATGCGCTGTCATCGGCTCAACATCGAGACCTGCGTAACGCCCCCATGCAAATCTGAACAAAATCGCGTGTGTCGCCACAGCGTGACAGCCGTCCCGGCCAGCTATCGCTGCATCAAGCCGCTGAAACTTACAGTGCCGGGCGCGCTGCTACCTGAATTTCCTTAACGCTCATTCAATGTGACAGCACCGATTCTTCTCAACCGCGACATGCCCTAAATCGTCACTTGCGTTCCGATCTCGACGACGCGTCCGGTCGGGATCTGGAAATATTCGGTCGCATCGGCGGCCGTGCGTGCCAGGCCGATGAACAGCTTGTCCTGCCACACCGGCATGCCCGAATTGGGCGAGGCTTTGAGCGAGCGCCTCGACAGGAAGAACGAGGTCGTCATGATGTCGAACTTCCAGCCTTGCTTGCGGCAGATCGCCAGCGCGCGCGGGATGTTCGGCTGCTCCATGTAGCCGAAGGTCAGCGTCACCCGCATGAACAGCTCGTTGACCGTCTCCATCTTGACCCGGTCGCTGTCGGGCACCACCGGTTGCGGCGCGGTCACCACCGAAAGGATGACGTTCTGCTCGTGCAGCACCTTGTAGTGCTTCAGGCTGTGCATCAGCGCGGTTGGCGCGCTGAGTGGATCGCTCGTCAGGAACACCGCGGTGCCGGACACCAGCTGCGGCTTTTTCTTCAGGAGATTGCCGGCGAGGAAATCGAGCGGGATTTCGTTGCGGCGGGTCTTGTCGAACAGATAGCGGCTGCCGCGCACCCAGGTCCACATAGCCAGCACAATGGTGAAGGCCACCGCCAGCGAAGCCCAGCCACCCTCGAACACTTTGACGATGTTGGAGGCAAAAAAGCCGACATCGATGAAGCCGAACAGCGCCGTCATGGCGACCGCCACCCACAGCCGCCATTTCCAGATCCGGGTCATGACGACGAACAGCAGCACCGTCGTCATCAGCATGTTGCCGGTCACCGAGATGCCATAGGCGGAGGCGAGCTTGCTCGATTCGCCGAAACCGACGACCAGCAGCATCACCGCCAGCGCCAGCAACAGATTGACGCGCGGCATGTAGATCTGGCCCGACTGCCGTTCCGAGGTGTGCAGGATTTCGAGGCGCGGCAGCATATTGAGCTGCACCGCCTGCCGGGTCAGCGAGAAGGCGCCGGAGATGACCGCCTGGCTGGCGATGACAGTCGCGGCCGTCGCCAGCACGACCATCGGGATCAGCGTCCAGCCTTCGTTCATCTCGAAGAATGGATGGCCGACGACGCCGTTCTTGGCCAGCACGAAGGCGCCTTGCCCGGCATAATTGAGCAGCAGGCAGGGAAACACGATCGCCAGCCAGGCCAGCACGATCGGCTTGCGGCCGAAATGGCCGAGATCGGCATAGAGTGCTTCGGCGCCGGTGACGGCGAGGAAGATGGCGCCAATGGTCACGAAAGCGACGTCGGGCGAATTGATCAGGAAGGCGACGATGTAGTGCGGGCTCACCGCCCACAGGATTTCTGGATCGTCGATGATGTGGTTGAGACCGGAAAGGCCAATTGCCAGGAACCATACGGCGGTCACCGGGCCGAACACCAATCCCACTCCGCCGGTGCCAAAGCGCTGCACCGCGAACACCATGGCCAGGATGACCAGTGTCAGCGGCACCACATAGGGCTGGAAGGTCGGCGTGACGACGTTCATACCCTCGACCGCCGACAGCACCGAAATCGCGGGCGTGATGACCGCGTCGCCGAAAAACAGCGAGGCGCCGACGATGCCGGTGCCCAGGATCACCGCCGACCGCTTGGGGAAACTGCCGCGCGCTAGCGCCATCAGCGACAGCACGCCGCCCTCGCCGCCGTTATCGGCGCGCAGCACGAACATGATGTACTTGATGGTGACGATGATAGTCAGCGACCAGATTATCAGCGACAGCACGCCGAGGATATCGCCGCGCTCGGCGACATTGCCGCCCGACGACGCCACCAGCGCCTCACGGAACGCGTAGATCGGGCTGGTGCCAATATCGCCATAGACAACGCCGAGCGCGCCTAGCATCAGCACCTTGGGGCTTTGCTGTTCGATTGCCGGATGGCTCGACTGTTCGACGGGTTCTGCCTCGCTACCAGTATTGGTAAGGACCATGGACGACACTCCGATAAGGGGCGGCCCTCTACCTTTGCTGCACTGCAATATCAAGTGCCGCGACGTAATGGCTCCGTATGCGGACCGCATTTGTTGCCGCACCGGCGGATTGTCTCATACGAAACCACGATCCCGCTCCCGGGCCATTTGCTCGACGAGACACAGGCTCAAGGGGAACCTGAAGGAGGGCCAGACCGGATGGGCGATGATCTGCGGCAGGAAACGATGGCGCTGCTTGTAGCTGACGGCATATCTTTCTGCTTTGTGTGTCTGCCAGACGAGCGGGCGGGCACGGAAGTGGTCGCGCTCTGGCTGCCAGACATACTCGTCGAACCTGATGAAAACCTGACTTGTACACCCAGCCCAAACAGGTGCGAGGGGCCGGTCTATTACCAAAGGCTCTGAGGGCTGATTCTCTAGGGTTCCCGCCCAGATTGATCCGTGACCCTTGTTGTGTGCCGCCCCGGGTTGATCGGAGGCTCCAACTCCTGAGAAGGTGGAACCATGACAAGCAAGGCGACCAACAAGTTCTCTCCCGAGGTCCGGCCCCCCCGCGGTGCGGCTGGTTCTGGATCACGAACGCGAGCATACGTCGCGGTGGGCGGCGGTTTCATCGATCGCCGCCAAGATCGGCTGCAAGAAAGCCGAGCGTGACGGCGGCGTGCGCGCCGGAGTTCCCACGGATGCTGCGACGAAACTGAAGGCTCTGGAACGCGAGAGCCGCGAGCTTCGCAGGCCAACGAGAGCAAGGCTTCCGCGTATTTTGCCCAGGCGAAGCTCGACGGCCGGTTCAGGCCACGATCGCGTTCATCGACGATCACCGCAAGGCGCATGGGGTTGAGCCGATCTGCAAGGTGCTGCCGATCGCCCCGTCGACCTACCACGACCATGTCGCCAAGCGCGTCGACCCCTGCCGGCTGTCGGCTCGGGCAAGATGGGATACAGCCTCGAAGGATGAGGTCCGACGGTTTGAGGCGAACTTCCGCGTCTACGGCATTCGCAAGGTCTGGCTGCGGTTGCGTCGCGAGGGCTTCGAGGTCGCCCGCTGCACGGTTGCCCGCTTGATGAAGGCCATGGGCCTCGAAGGCATCGTCCGCGGCAAGCCGATCCGCACTACGGTGAGCGACAAGGCCGCACCTTGCCCTCTCGACCACGTCAACCGCCAGTTCCATGCTCCGGCGCCGAACATGCTGCGGGTCTCCGACTTCACCTGCGTCGCGACCTGGACGGGCTTCGTCTATGTCGCCTTTGTCGACACCTATGCCCGTCGGATCGTCGGCTGGCGGGTGAGCCGGACGGCGCATGCAGCCTTCGTTCTCGATGCCCTGGAACAGGCTCTCCATGATCGGCGGCCCGCGCGGGGAGGCGGGCTCATCCATCACAGCGATAGAGGCAGCCAAGGCGGATTCAACCGGATCGTCGCAACACCGGCATCATACTGTCCCCCAAGGAGCTGGTCGAGGAGTTCGGCAGGTGTTTTCCAGCCGAGCGTTTTGCGCGGTCTTGTGTTGATAGCATGGGCAACTGCGTCCAGTTCCCGGGCTGTGTGCCGACTGAGATCCGTGCCCTTTGGAAAGTACTGTCTCAGCAAGCCGTTGGTGTTTTCGTTGGAGTCTCGTTGCCACGGGCTTGGGGATCGCAGAAGTAAATCTCGAGCCCGGTGTCGATGCGCAGGTCGGCTGCTGCGCCATTTCCGCTCCATGGTCCCAAGTCAGCGACTGACGCAGTTGCTCGGGAAGTTTGCCCATGGATCGGGCTATGGCTCTGCGGACTGCTTCAGCGCCGTGGCCGGCAAGTGGTGGACCGTTCTTGATGCGCAGGCTCTGCTGATAGCCAGGCATGCGCGGCAGGTGAAGCACGCATTGTGAAGCGTGAACTTCGTTCCACGAGCGTACCGATCGCCTAGCTTCCGAGGCCAAGGATGAGGTCGCCTTCCCAATGTCCGGGGACAGCCCGATCGGCAATTTCGCCCGGACGGTCGCTTATTATAAGGGCGTCTCCAATGAAGGACTTGTTGCGAACTCGGGCCCGTTCGCGCGGTACGCGCAACGCTCGGCCTGAACGCAGACATGCGGTCAGTCCTCGGCGCAATGCTCCGCGTCCTTGAATGTACAAGGACTGATAGATCGTCTCGTGGCTGATCCGCATGGTTTGATCCTCTGGGTAATCGATCTGAAGCCGATTTAGCGATCTGCTCGGGGCTCCAGGTTGCCGATCACCTCCGGCTCTGTCGTTTTTCCATACCCACCTTGGGGCCCTCGAATGAGGCGCCATTGGGCTTGGTGACTTTGCCGGCCAAGCGCTCCTCAACATATTCACGCAGAGCCGGATTGACCGCCAGCTTGCCAGGAGGCCGCCGGGACTCACGATCGGCGTGCCATTGGGCGGCACTGGCCGGTAATCCAGATTGCCGCTGCGCGTCGCGGCATTGCGCCTGACCTCCCGCGAGATTGTGCTCGGCGGCCGACCTAGCTTACGAGCAATGGCCCGGATGCCGATTCCCTTGGCAAGCTCAAGCGCAATATCCTCGCGCTCCCGAAAGAAAGATATCGCCCCGAAGGCGGCTTCGCCCACGGCGCCAAATGCGTTGGCGGCATCCCTCCTGCACTCCGAACCAGCGCGGACCAAGAGGCGTTGATATACAGGCATCCAGTGCGGCCTCCTCGCTCGAACGTCCCAAGGCAATAGCTTGCCAGAACCGGAAGCGATTCTCACGCTGCCAGGCAGGCGGACGCCCGGGCGAATCTAGCTTCTTTCGAGTGCACCGATCTGAAGCGCGTTGGTGATCCGTCATTGCCACCTCCAATCCCTTGGTGTCGCGACGACCGGTTGAATCCGCCCAATACGTCAGCATTCGATACACCGAGCGCTTGGCGGAGGCCGGCGTCGAACCCTCGGTGGGCAGTGCCGGCGACTCTTTCGATAATGCTCTCGCCGAAACGATCAACGGTCTTTACAAGGCCGAGGTGATCCATCACCGCGGACCCTGGCGCTCATTCGAGGCCGTCGAGTTCGCCACGCTCGAATGGGTGGACTGCTTCAACAATCGCCGGCTGCTGGAGCCCAGCGGCAACATCCCGCCGGCCGAAGCCGAGGAACGCTACTACGCCATGTTGGATGAACCAGCCATAGCCGCGTAACTCAAACGAAACGGCCTCCGGAAAGCCCGGGGCAGTTCACATCGCATTTGATGCCAGCTTCATCGTATTTTCTTCGGCTTGGACGGGCACTTGGCAGACCCACAGAGCTGGGAACCCTTTGCCATACTACAACTGTAACATCATATCGGTTTAGCAGGTCAAGCTTCGGTGGTAACCTCATTGGGTAGAATAACTACTTTGGAGGCGAGCAATGGATCGCGATAACAAACGGGCACGCGCAGCTGCAAGATCATCTCAAGGCGTGGGGAGCAGTAGCCTCCGTGACGTTCCAGAGGGGCCATTGAGCGATGTTGCAGAACGGCTGGTAACCGCTAACCCGCGCGATACAGCGCGAAATCTTGGGGGCTTCAAAGGCCTCGGGACGCACGAGCGAACAGCCGTTCGGGGCACTCAACCCGGGCCAGAAACTGACCTCGCGAGATTTGAAAGGCGGACCAATCGGCTTGGACGATCAGCCATCAATCTGGCCGCGACATTAACAGCCGAATTGGGGTACAGCACGGATGACATAGCATTGCAGAAAGTCGGAGCGGCCAGTAATCTAGGCGATTACCTAACGCCAGGGCTGCAAGATGCTATTGTTAATCGCATTGGCAACATGGATCCGCCGTCGCAAGCTCTCGGAGCTTATTACGTTGCGCCACACTTCAGTAAGTTTACTGACGAAAACAAATCTCGCATTCTTGATCAGGCCATTGGATTGGCTTCTTCTGATCCGGATGGCAATGTCAGGATGATGGCATCCAATGCTATTCTCAACATGTATCAACAGTTAGACGCAAATCAACAGGCCCAAGCTCACTCAGTTTTTCCCGGCATGCAAGACATCTTGCCGCACATGCCGCCGCCGCAGCATGCAGCAGAGGAACGGAGTGCGAATCTGGACGGCCACATAGCAGGTATTGAGGCTGCAGTCCGTGATACAGTAGGCCCGCAAACCTCCTATGAACAGCTGCAGCGGGGTGCTCAAGTCGGGCGGTCCATAAGCCAAGCCTACAATCACGCCCGAGAGGACCTAATGGAGGCCACCCGAAGCAGAGATCGCTCCGGCCGTTGATGTCTCGGCCATGGTACAGTGACGCTTTCTCTCCCGAATTCCGTCTACGGCCTTGCCGTTTCCAATTCGCTGGCCGTTGACGTACAAAAACCACGTCTGCCGGGTGATGCGCTGCAAGCATCGCACCACCCACTGCGGCATCGATCTGTCGAGCGGCGACATCGCGCGACGCCGGTTCGGTCTCTGAAGCACGCGCAGCATTAGCTACGGCTAATCCGGCAATGGAACAATGCTTTCAACAAAAACGACGCCCCCCAACATAGCCATTAGCATCGCGTGCTCACTCGCCGTGGGCTTCTGTGCGGCAAGTCTTTACGCAACCTTCCGCCACGGCGGCAGCGGCGAGGCTCTGATGGCGTTTGATGTCCGTGCCTTTTGGTTTGAGACGCCCTTCTATTTGGGTTTCGCAACCCCCGTTTTCTATCGGGGCGCGGCTATCGTGCTCTCGACGTCCGCGGTCGTCTTGCTGATTCAGCAGATCGTATTGCGCCGCAAGCTCGAACACCACGGGACGGCTCGTTGGGCTCGAGTGGATGAAATGCGACGCACGGGATATCTGCGACGATTCCGTGGCGTGACAGGGCCGGTGTTTGGGAAGACAAGTGGCCCTTTCTGGCCTGGCTACTACCTGACCAATGGCGAGCAGCCTCACAGCCTCATCGTTGCACCGACCCGCGCTGGCAAGGGCGTCGGCATAGTCATTCCAACGCTACTTACATTCAAAGGCTCGGTGATAGCTCTGGACGTCAAGGGGGAGCTCTTTGAGCTCACCTCGAGGGCGCGCAAAGCCGCAGGTGACGACGTGTTTAAATTCGCGCCGCTGGATTCGGAGCGGCGCACAAACTGCTACAATCCGCTGTTGGATCTTATAGCGCTGCCTCCACAGCAGCAATTCACCGAGGCCCGCCGCTTGGCCGCAAACCTGATTACGGCCAAGGGGGAGGGCGCGGAAGGTTTCGTCAGCGGCGCGCGAGATATCTTTGTCGCGGGAATCCTTGCCTGCATCGAGCGGGGCACGCCAACAATCGGCGCCGTCTACGACCTCTTCGCCCAGCCGGGGGAGAAGTTTAAGCTCTTCGCGCGACTCGCCATGGAGACTCAGAACAAAGAGGCACAACGCATCTTCGACGACATGGCGGGGAACGATACGAAAATCCTAACCTCCTACACTTCCGTGCTCGGCGATGGCGGGCTCAACCTGTGGGCGGATCCCGCTGTAAAGGCGGCCACAAGTCGCTCGGACTTTTCGGTCTATGATCTTCGCCGTCGCAGAACGTGCATCTATCTTTGCGTTGGTCCGAACGACCTTGAGGTGATCGCGCCTTTGATTCGCTTGTTTTTTCAGCAAATCGTTTCAATTCTGCAGCGGTCGCTGGCCCGCCGGGATGAAAAGCACGAGGTTCTCTTCCTGCTCGATGAGTTCAAGCACCTGGGTAAGCTGGAGGCGATCGAGACCGCAATCACGACTATCGCGGGCTACAAGGGGCGTTTCATGCTCATCATCCAAAGCCTTTCGGCACTGACGGGGGCTTATGGAGAGGCTGGCAAGCAGAATTTTCTCAGCAATACCGGACTGCAAGTGTTCATGGCCACGGCTGATGACGAGACTCCGAACTACATTTCCAAGGCCATCGGTGAATACACGTTTGAAGCCAAATCGATTTCCCACAGCCAGGCGCGAACGTTCGACTGGACCATTCAGAATTCACATCAAGGTGCACCGCTATTGCGTCCCGAACAGGTTCGGCTGCTCGATGACGACTACGAGATTGTTCTCATCAAAGGTCTGCCACCATTAAAATTGAGGAAGGTGCGTTATTTCTCGGATCGCATTCTGAAACGCATCTTTGAACGCCAGACAGGCGCCCTCCCGGAGCCGGCGCCCTTGACGGGAGCAGAGGAGGCGCTCTCCGCCGGATCTCAACTCGATGACCCGCTGTGTGAATTGGCGCAGGACTTTGACGATACAGTTTGATGTGAGGCTGGTGTGGACCGCGCGAAAAAATCCATCCCGTGTAACAGCTTTGTCGCAGGTGCAGGACGCCGGCTTGGAAGAGGGGCAAGCGGGCCAAGCCCGGCGAGTGGGCTTTGAGCAGCACGTGTCCGAGGCGCCCCGGCCGCTGTTCGATGGTCGAGCTGACGAGCCGCCAACCAATCCAGAGGAGCTTCTGCGACTGGAACAGGGGGTCTCGCGAGGTGCTTCAGCGAGGGCAGGATCATCAAGCCGCCTCATCTTTTTTCAGCAACCCAGGGATGCCCGATGGACGGGATGACCTCAACAGAAGCGTGTCGGAGGCTTTCGCAAGCTCTGGGACGCCGGAGTTCGGGCCGCCGCCCCCAGTCCTGGCTGCCAGCCAACAGCAGATCCGCCCTTCGCCGGATGAGCTTGACCATGCAACCACCTGCCACCCGAGTGAGTCGTCCCAACAATGAACATCCCACAGCGCTGTTGTGGCCAGCGGAGACGCAGAGGGCCCTGAATGCGCCGCAAGCCGTCGCCATTCAGCAGCAGCTGAGCGAAATCGGCAATTCAGGCGGCCGCGTGCATATGCAGAGAGGCGCTGATGCGATCTCCGGACCGGTAGCTCTCGCCGTAATTGATCAGGCTGGTACTGTTGGAAGGCTTGATCAGCCTCGTCACCCCAATCTCCAGCATAGCTCACTGTCACGCGGCCAACGTGCCTCCGT
>NZ_JAMYRK010000107.1:0-11272 GCF_040321335.1 Mesorhizobium sp. M0437 | reverse complement strand
TGCCGCGCCAGGGCGACAGGGCGAGGCCTTAGACGCCTTCAAAAGACGCCCAGTAGGCCAATCAGGTTAAGCACACCCTTCATGCAAAGCCCTCCACAAGGGAGAGGTGGAAGAAAGTCGACCTGGCATTCGTTCACCGACCATGTCAGCACTGCCCAAAAACCAGACGGCCGGCTACGGCTGGACGGCGATCATCCTTCACTGGCTGATCGCGGCGCTCTTTATTGGCCAGTTCGTGCTCGGCTTCGTCATGGTGCGGCTGTCCAGCCAGCGCACCGCCTTCGAGCTGATCCAGCTGCATAAATCCTTCGGCTTCCTGCTGCTTGGACTGGTCATCCTGCGCATCGCCTGGCGCCTGGGCAGACCGGCCCCGCCGCTGCCGCGCTCGGTCGGCCCTTTCGAGCGCCGGATGGCGCCGCTGGTCCATCTCGCGCTTTATGCGTTTCAGCTCGCTCTGCCGCTGTCCGGCTGGGCGCTGGTCTCGGTCTCGGTGCTGGAGATCCCGAGCGTGCCGTTCAATCTGTTCGTCATGCCCAATCTGCCGCTCGGTGAATCGGACACGGCAGAAAGCTTCTGGGCAGCGACGCACTGGTATCTCGCCTATGCCGGCATCGGACTTGTCGCTTTGCATCTCGCCGCAGCGCTGCGCCATCATTTCTGGCTGAGGGATACCGTGCTGACGCGCATGATCACGGCTTCGTCACATCACGACAGGGAATAGAGCGGACGGCTCATTCGTTGATGGGGCGAGGACGCAAGAAAGCGTTGCCTGCCAAGAGGACCATTTCCATGTACGCGCGCATCTTCGGATTTGCGGCAGCTGCCGCTTGTTTTGCCATGCCTGTTTTCGCCGCCGTTGCCCTTGGCGAGGCGGCCGGCCGCTACACGATCAGCCCGGGGAGTTCCAGCATCCATTTCTCCATCGCCAAGCTCGGCGGCGGCGGGCTCGACGGTGCCTTCTCCCGCTTCAAGGGCAGTATCCTCATCGACAACAGCGATGTCGGCCGGTCCCGGGTCAATTTCACCATCTTTCCCGAAAGCGTCGGTACCGGCCAAAGCCGCATCGATGCCTTTCTCCGCTCGGACGCTGTTTTCGACGCGGCCAACAATCCGGAGATCCAGTTCCGTTCGACCAGCGTCAAACGCACCGGCGACACGTCGGCCCTTGTCACCGGCCGGCTGACGGCGCGCGGCAAGACCTTTCAGGAAAAATTCACGGCCGAGCTCGGCGGGCTCAGGGCGGGCACGATAAAATTCCACGTCACCGGCAAGGTGCTGCGGTCGCGCTACGGCATGGATGTCGGCACGCCGATTTATTCCAACGTCGTCGATTTCGACATGACGCTGATGGGTAGAAGGGGATAGCCTTTGCAGGTTCCGCAGGGGGCAGCGCCGGCATCCGGACAAGCCGCAGATGATCGCCGTGTTCGCCGCCATGCTCCCGCATTGGCTTTTCTCCTGAATTAGGGCAAACCTCCAGGCCTGCAATCGAGAGGAGAAATCTGATGTTCCGATGGGGTGTTTTGTCGACGGCCAAGATCGGCCGCGAGCAGCTTTTGCCGGCAATCGTCGAGGCGGAGAACGGCGTGCTGTCCGCGATTGCCAGCCGCGATCTGTCGAAAGCGCGGGCGCTGGGCGAACGCTTCGGTGCGCGCCACGCGTTCGGCTCCTATGAGGAGCTGCTCGCCTCCAGCGACATCGACGGCGTCTACATTCCGCTGCCGACCTCGCAGCATGTCGAATGGACGGCCAAGGCGATCGAGGCCGGCAAGCATGTTCTGGTCGAAAAACCGCTGGCGCTCGATGCCAGGGACATTCCGCCGCTGATCAAGCTGCGCGATGCCAGGAAGGTGCTGGTGTGCGAAGCCTTCATGGTCGTCTACCATCCGCAATGGATCAAGGTGCGCGAGCTGATCGCCAACGGCGCCATCGGCCGGCTGCGCCATGTCCAGGGCGCGTTCTCCTATTACAATGTCGACCCCAACAACATGCGCAACAAGCTCGATCTCGGCGGCGGCGCGCTGCCCGACATCGGTGTCTACCCGACAGTGTCGACACGCTTTTCGACCGGCAAGGAGCCGCTGCGCGTCCAGGCGACGATCGAGCGCGACAAGACGTTCGGCACCGACATCTATTCCTCGATCCGCGCCGATTTCGGCGACTTCGAGCTGTCGTTTTACCTGTCGACGCAGATGGCGGCACGCCAGGTGATGATCTTCCACGGCGAGAAGGGCTTCATCGAGGTGTCCTCACCGTTCAACGCCGGGCTCTACGACCATCACCGCGTCGAGCTGCACAACCAGAACCACAGCGAGGCGCAGGTGTTCCGCTTTCCCGGCACGCAGCAATACCGGCTGGAAGTCGAGGCCTTCGCGCGGGCTGCGCAGGGCGGCAAGGACCGCGTCTTCACCCTGGAAGAATCGGTGCTCAACCAGAAGGTCATCGATGCCATCTTCCGCGCCGGCGAAAAGGAAGGCTGGGAAACAGTCTAGGCCGGCCGTGATCCCACAACGGGACCGGTTTTTGTACAAGATCATGGCCAAATAGATGTCCGACGATGCGGATGTGATCATTGTCGGCGCCGGCCTTGCCGGCCTTGTCGCGGCGGCCGAACTGACTGCGGCCGGCAAGAAGACCATCATCGTCGAGCAGGAGCCGGAACAGTCGCTTGGCGGCCAGGCATTCTGGTCGCTCAGCGGCATCTTCCTTGTCGATTCGCCCGAACAGCGGCGCATGCGCATCCGCGATTCGTATGAGCTGGCGCTCGAGGATTGGCTGGGCACCGCAGCCTTCGACCGCACGGAAGATCTCTGGCCGCGCCGCTGGGCCGAGGCCTATCTCGGCTTCGCCGCCGGCGAGAAGCGCTCCTGGCTCATGCAGCGCGGCCTGAAATTCTTTCCGGTGGTCGGCTGGGCCGAGCGCGGCGGCGGCAATGCCGTCGGCCACGGCAATTCGGTGCCGCGCTTCCACATCACCTGGGGCACCGGCCCTGGCGTGCTCGAACCGTTCGTGCAGCGCGTGCGCGAGGCCGAGAAACGCGGGCTGATCCGCTTCAAATTCCGTCACCGTGTAAACGAATTGACGCGGACGGGCGGCGTCGTCGACGGCGTGCGCGGCGACCTATTGGCGGCGAGCGATGCCGAGCGCGGCCGCAAGAGCTCGCGCGAGATCACCGGTGATTTCGAGCTGAAGGCGCAGGCCGTCATCGTCGCCTCCGGCGGCATCGGCGCCAATCACCGGCTGGTCCGGGAGAATTGGCCGAAGCGGATGGGCGCGCCGCCGAAACGCATGATCACTGGCGTTCCCGATCATGTCGACGGCCGCATGCTGGCGATCGCCGAAGCCGCCGGCGGCCGGCTGATCAACCGCGACCGCATGTGGCACTATGTCGAGGGCGTCAGGAACTGGGCACCGATCTGGACCGATCATGCGATCCGCATCCTGCCCGGCCCGTCATCGCTGTGGCTCGATGCGCGCGGCAAGCGCCTGCCGGTCCCGCTCTATCCCGGCTTCGACACGTTGGCCACGCTCAGCCACATCATGAGCACCGGCTTCGATCATTCCTGGTTCATCCTGACCAAAAAGATCATCCAGAAGGAGTTCGCGCTGTCGGGCTCCGAGCAGAACCCCGATCTGACGGGGAAGAGCTGGCGCCAGGTGCTCGGCCGCGCCACCAGCGGCGTGCCCGCGCCGGTCAAGGCGTTCATGGAGAAGGGCGAGGATTTCATCGTCGAGCCTGATTTGCCGGCGCTGGTCGCCCGCATGAACGCAGTGGCCGGCTGCGAGCCGCTGCTCGAACTGGCGCAGGTTGAGCGCGAAATCCGCGCCCGCGACCGGCAGCTCGACAATCCGTTCTCCAAGGACATGCAGATTACTGCGTTGCGCGGCGCGCGAGCCTATCTCGGCGACCGGCTGATCCGCACCGCAAGACCGCACAAGCTGCTCGATCCCGCCAATGGCCCGCTGATTGCCGTCAGGCTCAGCATCCTGACCCGCAAGACGCTCGGTGGGCTGGAGACTGACCTCGACAGCCGCGTGCTGGGCGCCGGCGGCCAACCAGTCGAGGGGCTGTACGCGGCGGGCGAGGCCGCCGGTTTCGGCGGCGGCGGCATGCACGGCTATGCAGCGCTCGAAGGCACGTTTCTCGGCGGCTGCATCTTTTCCGGCCGCAGTGCCGGACGGGCGGCGGCACACGCGGTGGGGTGAAACAAGGCCCGCCGGCGGCCGTTGCGCCAAGGTGGCGGGTCGCACCGAATGGCCAACTTCCCTTAGAGCATTTTGCAGCCGAATGGAATCATTTGGCGTCCGCATAAATGCGGCAAAACAGATAGTTAGAGCGGGTTACCGGTTCCAGGAGAACCGGAACCGGCTCTAGGTGAAGGGCTGCAAATTGACGTCTTGAAGCTTGGAACCGGCAAGCAAAGCCTCGAGCACCTGCTTCTTGAGAGACAGGCACTGCGAACGGGCAAGTTTGACGATGGCGGAAATCTCGCCTGCCTCACAGGCAAGGACCAGCTCCTTTTGCTGGGCGATGATCAACTGGGTGAAGTCGCGGGACTTGAAGCCGAGGTGGAGAACCCGCGCCGACTGGTCGAGTATCTGGTCCAGCAGATGCGCCAGTCGTAAATTTCCCGAGAGCTCCGCAAGGGCCAGACGAAACGCACGGTCGGCCGCAAGGAAGGCGACGTGGCTGCGTAGCGTCTCCGGCTTCAGCACTTTTTGCGCTGCCAGCCTGACATCCTCGAGCCCGCGCTCAGTCATGTTCGATGCCGCCACCCTGAACACTTCCGGCTCGATCAAGCTGCGGACATCGAAGATCTCGTTGACATCCCGCAGGCTGAGCGTAGCAACGACGTAGCCGCGGCGCGGCTCGCTCCTGACCAGTCCTTCCTGCATCAGTCGGGCCAGCGCCGCGCGGATGGTCGCCTTTTTGATCTGGTATCGATCACCGATCTGTTTCTCCGTCAGCGCCTCGCCGGGGCGCAGCACGCAGGCGATGATGTCGTTCCTCAGCTGCTCATATGCCTGTTCCCTGCGAAGGACGTCGGCGGCTGACAGTGCTGTCGCCTCGACCGTAGCCGGTCTTGCCGGTTCGGCGGTCAACTTCGTCGTTTTCATATTTTGTCCGTCTGGCTGTCCGATTGACGCTGGCCTCAGCATTCGCTAGCGTGATCATCTCAAATTGATAATCTGAGCATCTCAGGGAGGATAACTGATATGCCTTTAGCCGCCAACTCGCCCCTCTACGCTGTTGCTGATGATATCGTCAATGCCGCGAAGGGGCCAGATCCCCTCGAAGCGGTAAGGACGGTCCTGGGCGACTACACCAACCGCTTTCACGCATCGGGAACACTCGCTCACGAAGAAGACGACGACGAGGTGCTTCTGCATGCGAGTCCGAACCTGACGATCTATCACATCACTCTGTCGCCCGGCCTGCAGTACCCGCCTCACAACCACCTGATGGATGCCTTGATCGGCATCTACAAGGGCAGCGAGACGAACTTCATCTATCCCGTTGCCGGCAGCGAACTCGATGTTCCCGAAAGGCAGGACATCGCAGCGCCTGCCGTGGTGCACATGGCGTCAAATACCGTTCATGCGGTTGCGAATACGGGCGGTGCGCGATCGGGTGCGCTGCATGTCTACCTCGGCGATCTCACACGAACCCACCGGCAGCTGTGGAGTCCGGATAGCAACCAGGCCGAGCCGTTTGACAATGACCGCTATCTGGCCGGCGCTCGGCCCATTCAGCAGTCCGGGCACGAATGAGCGCAGGGGCGTCGCGGGCGGCGAAATTGGCCGTGATCAGCGGACCCGTCGGAATCGCGTCACACTTGTCACTCTCGCCAACCCGCTATCGCCCCTATCCTATCTGACGACCCAACACGTCGCGCCTGCGGCGACAAACCAGCAAGGAGATGCACAATGACGGCACATCAGAATGGCACAGGCGAGCAGACGAAGCGGCTCGCGATGAAGACACCACCGGTCGTTTCGTCTGACGCGTGGGAGGCCGCGCGCCAGCAACTGCTCGTGAAAGAGAAGACCGTGACCCGGGCTCGCGACGCACTGGCCGCCGAGCGCCGGCGGATGCCGTGGATGGCGGTGGAGAAGACCTATACGTTCGAAGGGCCTGATGGAAAGGTGAGCCTGCTCGACCTGTTCGAGGGCCGCCGTCAGCTGATCGTCTACCGCGCCTTCTTCGAGCCCGGCGTATTCGGCTGGCCCGACCACGCTTGCCGCGGCTGTTCGCTGGGGGCGGACCAGGTCGGCAATCTTGCCCATCTGAACGCCCGCGACACCACGCTTGCCTACGCCTCGCGCGCACCGCAGGCCGACATTGCGCGGCTGAAGGCGCGGATGGACTGGAAGATGCCCTGGTACACCATCACCGACAGCTTCGATGCCGATTTCGGCGTTGACGAATGGCACGGCCACAACGTGTTCATCCGCGACGGTGATCGCGTGTTCCGTACCTACTTCATCAACAACCGCGGCGACGAGGCGATGGGGACCGTATGGAGCTATCTCGACCTGTCGCCGCTCGGCCGCCAGGAGGTTTGGGAGGATTCGCCCGAGGGCTATCCGCAGACGCCGACGTACAAGTGGTGGAACTGGCACGACAATTACGGCGCCGAAGCCGTTCCCGACAAAAAGTGGGTCGAGGTGTCGGACGCCGGAGAGGCCGCGTTCCGGAACCGCACCGAATAGAACGTCTTTGGCGTCGCGCAAATGCGGCCAGGACAATTGGAGGAGCGGGATGCACGGTTCGACCGCATCCCGCTCGCTATGTGGGACTACGGACATGAGCGAGATTCATGCAGGCGGATCCACCGGCGATGCGAGCCCGGCCGGCCATAGTGCAGCCGATTGGCTGTCCTTTGCGGCCGCGCCGACCTTCGCAGCCATGGCGCTGCTGACGCTTCTCGGCGGCGCGCCGGACATGATGTGCTCGACCGGGCAAGAGGCGTCACCGCTGGGCGGCATGGTCCCGATGTACCTGCTGATGAGCGGCTTTCATTTAGGACCTTGGCTGAAAGCAGGTTTCCGGCCGGCGACGCCGCCGCAAATAGAGCTGTACCGGCCGACAAAGGCCCGTTCTGGTCGGGAAGACATCCCTCACCAGATCCACTCGCCCCTTCCCAAAACCGCTACCGCATCGACAATCCGGGTAAAGCTCGAGCGGGCGCGGCCGGCCGTGTGCCTGGCGCGCAAATAGCCATGCACCAGCCCCGGCTCCTCGAGCCACCAGGCGCGCCCGCCCGCGGCAACGATGCGGTCGCGATAGGCTTCGCCGTCCGACGACAGCGGGTCGCATTCAGCGGTGATCACGACGGTGGGCGGAAGATTGGCGAACTCGGCGTCGGCGAGCGGCCACAGAGTGAGATCGCCGGTGCGATCCTCGCCACCGGTCCTGATGTCCCTGTAGAAAACGAGGTCGCGCGCGGTAAGCATCGGCGCTTCCGCGTGGGTGACGTAGGAACCGGCGGAGCTGTCGCCGCCAAGGCCGGGATAGACCAGGATCTGGCCGATCGGCTTGCGCGCATGGCCGCGCGTCGCATGACTGACGGCGGCGGCGAGATTGCCGCCGGCACTGTCGCCGCAGAGCAGGACAGGACGCTCGTAAGTCGCCGCCGCCCATTCGAAGGTGCTGATGGCATCGTCGAAGGCGGCCGGATGAAGGTGTTCAGGTGCCAGCCGGTAGTCGACCGAAACCACTTCGTAGCCGGTGCGGCTGCAAAGCTCGGCGCAGAGGTCGTCATGGCTGTCGAGCCCGCCGAGGATAAAACCGCCGCCATGGAAATAAAGCACCATTGCCGAAGCTTCCGGCGCCGGGGCGCGGTAGATGCGGATCGGAATGTGCCAGGGTGTGGCAATGGCGGTGGTTTCCGCCGTGACGCCTTGGGGATAGCCGGCAAAGAACTCGCGGCACATCCGGTTATAGATCTGGCGCTGCTCGGCGACGGTGTAGTCGATCGTATCGGGCGGATAATAAGAATTGGTCCGCTCGATGAAGGCCCAGGTCTCGGCGTCGATGAGGGTTTTGTAGTCGGTCATGGGCGCTGAAAGTGTTCTGACGACAGCGCCTGAGCACCCCCCTCTGGCCTGCCGGCCATCTCCCCCTCAAGTGGGGAGATTGGCAGCTTCGGCCTTGCAGCCCATCTTGCAACGTTGGAGATTGGCGAAAACCGAAGCGACATCCGATCTCCCCCCTTGAGGGGGAGATGGCCGGCAGGCCAGAGGGGGGCGTGACGGAGTGCCGTCATTTCGGCAATACCTTCATTTCCCCTTCCACACCGGATCGCGCTTCTCGGCAAAGGCGCGAAAGCCCTCGAGATTGTCCTCCGAGCCGTAGAGTGCGTCAACCGTCGACAGTTGCCGGCGCGTCACCCGGTTCATCGCGTCCTGGAACGTCAGCGATTCTGCGACCCGGGCCGTCTCCTTGATCGCGGCGAAGACCAGCGGCGGGCCGCTGGCGAGCAGCCGCGCGATCTCCCAGACGCGGTCCTCCAGTCTTTCCTTGGGCAGCACCTCGTTGACCAGGCCCCATCGATGCGCCTCGGCGACATCCATCCAGCGGCCGGTGAGCAGAAGGTCCATGGCGACATGGTAGGGGATACGCTTCGGCAGCTTGATCGTCGCCGCATCGGCCAGCGTGCCGGCACGGATTTCGGGCAGCGCGAAGGAGGAGTGGTCCGACGCATAGATGAGGTCGCAGGATAGCGCCAGTTCGAAGCCGCCGCCGACCGCCATGCCGTTGACGCAGGCGATCACCGGCTTGTTGAGGTCGCGCAGTTCCTGCAGCCCGCCGAAGCCGCCGACGCCGTAGTCGCCGTCGACGGCGTCGCCGCCGGCCGCGGCCTTCAGGTCCCAGCCGGCGCAGAAAAACTTGTCACCGGCGGTCTTGACGATGGCGACGCGCAAGTCGGGATCGTCGCGAAACGCCTTGAAAGTCTCGCCCATCAGCCGCGACGTCTTCAGGTCGATGGCATTGGCCTTGGGCCGGTCGAGCGTGACTTCGAGGATAGTGCCCTCGCGGCGGGTGGTGATGACGTCAGACATTTTTGTTCTCTCCAAGCACCAGCAGCGCATCGGCGATCCAGGCGCCCTTGCCTTCGGTGCAGACGATCAGCGGATTGATGTCGAGTTCCTCGATCTCGCCGGCGTTTTGCTGCACGAAAGCGGCAATGCCCGATATCGCATCGATTGCCGCTGCGACATCGGCCTTCGGCCGACCGCGATAGCCGTCGAGCAGCGGGAACAGTTTCAGCCCGCGCAAAGCGGCCTCGATATCGTCGCGGGTCGCCGGCAGCATCAGCGTGACGCTGTCGCGCAACAGCTCGACCAGCACGCCGCCGGTGCCGAGCGTCATCACGGCGCCGAACATCGGGTCGCGGGTGAAGCCGACGAGCAGCTCGGCGACGCCGTCGCGCACCATGCGCTCGACATAAAGGCCCGTGCCGAGCGGGCCGAGATCGTGGGCGGCGGTGCTGACGGATTCGGCATCCCTCAAATTGAGCCGGACCGCGTCGAGCTCGGACTTGTGGATGACACCAAGGGCCTTCAGCGCCACCGGGAAGCCGAGCGCCATCGAGGAGATGACAGCTTCGACCGCGTTGCCGGCGCGCTCGCCCTTCGGCACGGGGAGCCCGGCCTCGATGAGCCGCGCCTTCGCCTCGGCCTCGTCCGGCGTGCCATGGTCGCCGCCCGGCGCGCCGGCCGCCGAAGTGTCGATCGGCTGCGCCTGCGGCTCGCGCCAGGCCCAGCCGATGAAGGCCGCCGCCTGGGCGGCGTCCATGGCTTCGGAGATGCCGAACAGCGGCACCATGCCCCGCGCCATCAGGCCGGCAGTGTATTCCTCGGGCAGGTTCTCCGGCAGCGAGGAGACGATCGCGCCTTGCGCGCTGTTGGTCTTCAGCGCCACTTCGAAGGCGCGCAGCGTCGCCCACCAGTCGGTGTCCGAGCAGCGGTCGGGGCGCGGGAAATCGAGCACCAGCATGTTGAGGTCGAAGCCGCCCGACACCATCGCGGTGAAGGTGGCGGTCATCGCCGGCTCGTTGTTCCAGATGAAGGTGTGGTAGTCGAGCGGGTTGGCCACCGCGACCAGCGGCCCGAGCGTCGATTTGACATGCGCGCGGTGCTCGGGGGTGAGTGGCGGAAACGTCACCCAGCGGCCTTCGGCGCTGTCGGCCATCACCGACGCCTCGCCGCCCGAACAGCTCATCGACGACAGCCGGTAGCCGGGCAGGGGGCCGGTGACGTGCAGCAGCTTGAGCGCCTCGATGAAGGCCGGGATCGAATCGATGCGGGCGATGCCGAGCCGCTTCAGGAAGGCGCCGGACGCTGCGTCCGAGCCGGCCAGCGACGCGGTATGGGAAACGGTCGCCTGCCGCGCCTGCTCGGAGCGGCCGACCTTCATGGCGATGACAGGCTTTTTCAGCTCGCGCGCCCGTGCCGCCAGCCTTTCGAAGCCGGCTACCGAATCGAAAGCCTCGATATGCAAGCCGAGCGCGGTGACACGGTCGTCCTCGATCAGGCCGAGCGCCATTTCGGAAAGCCCGGTCTGCGCCTGGTTGCCGGCGGTCATCAGAAAGGCGATCGGCAGGCCGCGCTTCTGCATCGTCATATTGATGGCGATGTTCGACGACTGGGTGATGATGGCAACGCCGCGACCGCCTTCTGGCAGCCTGATGCCGCCATGCTGGTCGGGCCACAAAAGCGCGCCGTCGGCATAGTTGATGAGCCCGTAGCAGTTCGGCCCGATGATTGGCATTTGGCCCGCCGCCGCGACCAGCTCGGCCTGCAGCCGCTCGCCGTCCTCGTCATAGGCCTCGGTTTCGAGGAAGCCGGCGGCGAAGCAGACCGCACCGCCGGCGCCGCGCTCGGCCAGTGCCTTGACCACTTCGATGGTCAAGTGCCGGTTGACGCCGACGAAAGCGGCATCCGGCGCACCGGGCAATTCGGCCACCGAGCGATAGGCCTTGCGGCCGGCGACCTCGGCCTTGCTCGGATGCACCGGCCAGATCTCGCCGGCAAAGCCCATCTTGATCGATTGCGCGACGACGGCGGCAGCCTGCGCGCCACCGAAGACCGCGATTGTCCGCGGGCGCAAAAGGCGCTCAAGTTTGTGCATGAACACCCTCCTCTGCCCTGCCCTCTTTGCCAAAACTTGGCATCTCCCCCTCAAGGGGGTGTTTGGACCGGAGACATCGCGAACAGGTGTGCGAGGACATCGCGAACAGTTTGGCGCGCTTTGCGCCGGGAGGTT
>NZ_JAMYRK010000106.1:0-11417 GCF_040321335.1 Mesorhizobium sp. M0437 | reverse complement strand
TCAATCCGCGTCCGTATCGGCGTCAAGGACGACGCCAAGCGCCCCGGCGGGATCAATATTTTCGGCAAGGGCTTTGGAAATTACGATCAGGACATTGTGCTCAGGATCAAAACCGCGTGAATCGACTGGCCGCGTTGCTGCGCTCAGTTACAGTTCATTGCTAGGTTAGGCTTGCAGCTGTCACCGCCGTCCATGAGGCGACCGGCTTGCCTGACGTGTATAGATCCCTCGTCGCAAGCTTTGCCCACTGGCTGCGAATCGCCTGCTACCCTCAATCACCAGTACAAAGCGATCCGTCCCACCAACCAACAGCCAGGGCATCCTCCGTTCCGGCAAATGCCGGAACTTACCATCTAGGCAACTCTCGAAAGTATATGCCGATCCAGGTCACACTTAGCCAACCCGAACCGCCAGCGATGGTTCGTAGCCTCACGCCTGCTCTGGTAGAACAAGGTCAGTTGCCGGCCGTCGATCATCACCGTCGAATGGCCATTCTCGCCGGGCTCACCAGGATCAAGGACGGGGCCGACAGAGACATAAGGACCCACTACCCTATCGGCGATAGCAAAGAAAACGCGTTGACGGCTTCCACGGGGGCCGTCGGGGAGGAAACAGGTGGCGTTGAGAAGCACACGACCGTCCGGCAGCTCGACGAGCTGCGCGCCTTCGATCCCCCATTCGTAGTCGGGGTGCTCGCGCGCATTGTGATGCGGCACGTCGAGATGATCGAGTATCTTGCCGAGACGTTTCCATGGCCCGAACCAGGAATCGGATTGGCTGCGCGCCAGATAGACATCAGGCTGGGGCACCCTGGTGAACTTGGGCATGCCTGAATAGACGATATAGCGCTTGCCGTCGACGATTGCCGGATGGGGATCGTAGATGCCGTCCTCATCGGTGTCGGGCAGCGACAATATCGCCGGATTGAGCACCACCCAATGAAAGCCGTCATTGGAGACCGCGTGCTCGCAACGTCCGCCGGACTTCATGAATTCGGTCTGGATGAACATATGGAAGACGCCGCACTCATGAATGACGCCGGGCGCTGCAACCCCCGATCCGGCTATAGGCAAGACGGTCGGCGCGTGCTCTGTCCAGGGCCCGTAGAGATCCGGCGCCGTGGCGTGGAGAATCTTCCAGCTTTCGGTCGTGACCGTACCGCTTGAGCCGAAGACGTGCCAGAGCGTGCCGTCGAAAACGGGACAAGGGTCCTTCAGGTCATCCACGACCTGCGGGTGAAACAATGGAAAGACGTTGGTTTCAAAGTCGATCTTCATTCGCCAGCCATCCCTCGATTCGTCTCGGTCTCCATTAAATGAACCACCGGCGCGACTCAGATAAACCGATTCCAAGCGTATTTATAGCTCCGCCGATGAACGGTTGTTGAACGATAGAAGGATTTCAACCGCTCTGTGGCAAAGGGCCACATTTGGAGAGCCCGACCTGACGCGAGGGGCCTCATCATGTGGATCAATGGGGGCGGCCGGCTCGCCCCTTCTGTGTTGAGCCATCGCAAGTGGAGCGGACGGCTGGTCTCGCCTGAACAGTTTTGCAGCTGTGGAACAACTTACTGGGATGGAAGTTATATAGAAGGCTGCGAACTTCATGTCAAAGCTGCCTCGATTGACTTTTCGTTAATCGAGGCATTTTCTAACTATATCGAAGGATAATCTACATGGAAATGGCGGCGGGCCGGCCCAAAACACGAAAAATCGCTGTACAACCGTCTATTTTAATTTGCTTTTCACACCTCCGATGGAACTTCGTATATCAGAGACCACAACACATTCTAACCCTGGCGTCAAAACAGCAACAGCTAATTTACTTCGAAGAGCCGATCTTCGATGAGAGGCGCCACCCTTCGATGCGGGTGCACAATATTACCCCGACGATCAGAATAGTGACGCCGTTGATCCCAGTTGGTACCTCCGCGACCAGGGCGGACGCGATCCAGCGCAGGTTCGTCGATCAGATCCTCGCCTCCACGCCGCATGACCGATTGACGACCTGGTATTACACGCCCATGGCGCTACGCTTCAGCGATCACCTCTCCTGTGACGTCTGCGTCTACGACTGCATGGATGAACTCTCCGCGTTCAAAGACGCTCCCGCAGAGTTGACGCAGTTGGAAAAGGCGCTGTTGCAGCGTGCCGATGTCGTCTTCACGGGCGGGCAGAGCCTCTACGAGGCCAAGCGCAGCTTGCATCGGGCGATCTTTCCCTTCCCGAGCAGCATCGACGTTACCCATTTCCATCAGGCTAGGGCGCCAGGTGAGGACCCGTTCGATCAGGCCGACATACCTCACCCGAGGGTGGGGTACTTCGGGGTCATCGACGAACGGCTCGACCTTGAACTTATCGCGCAGGCGGCTGCGGCAATGCCAGACGTGCATTTTGTCATGCTCGGCCCTGTCGTCAAGATCGATCGAGCGAGCCTTCCCACGGCAGGCAACCTGCATTGGCTGGGCGGCAAGTCCTATGCAGACCTGCCGAACTATCTCAGGCATTGGAGTGCCGGGTGGATGCCGTTCGCGCTCAACGAAGCGACCCGCTACATCAGCCCGACCAAGACTCCCGAGTTTCTTGCGGCAGGACTGCCGGTGTTGTCCACGGCGATCGTCGACGTTGTGCGTACCTACGGGGTCGAAGGCCTTGTCGAGATTGTCGAGGCGGAGGACATCGAGGCCAAGCTTCGCTCGATCCTGGCCCACCCCCGCGATTTCCTGGTGAAGAAGGCCGACGGCTACCTCGCCGACATGTCCTGGGAGAAGACCTGGAGCGCGATGGCTGCCCACATCGAGCGCGCCCATGCGATGAAGAGCGTCGTCCCATTCCTGAGGAGGGCGTGAGCGTGTTCGACTGGTTGATCGTAGGGGCCGGTTTCGCCGGCAGTGTGCTGGCCGAGCGTATCGCATCGCAACGGCAGGAAAGCGTCCTGATTATAGACCGACGAAATCACGTCGGCGGCAATGCCTATGACTGCTACGACGAGGCGGGAATACTAATTCACCGTTACGGGCCTCACATCTTTCACACCAACGCCCAATCGATCGTCGACTATCTGTCGCAATTCACGCAATGGCGGCCTTACGAACATCGCGTGCTGTCGCTGGTCGATGGAAAGCTGCTGCCGATACCGATTAATCTCGACACCATAAACCGCCTCTACGGCCTTGAATTGACGTCCGAGCAGCTGCAGGACTTCTTCGCTTTCCGACGCGAAACGGTCAAAGAAGTCCGCACCGCCGAGGACGTCGTGGTGAGCACAGTAGGCAGAGAGCTCTACGAGAAATTCTTCCGCGGCTACACGAGGAAGCAGTGGGGTGTCGACCCTTCCCAGTTGAGCAAGTCAGTGACGGCGCGAGTCCCGACCCGGACCGATCGCGACGATCGGTATTTTGGCGACAGCTTTCAGAACATGCCGGCAGGCGGGTATACGCGCATGTTTCAGCGCATGCTGGATCACCCTAAGATCAAGATCATGCTGCAGACCGACTACCGCGAAATTCGCGACAAGATCCCCTTCCAGCGGATGATCTATACCGGTCCGATCGACGAGTATTTCGACTGGAAGCTTGGTCGCTTGCCCTACCGTTCGCTGCGCTTTGAGCACACGACGCTTGATTGCGAGCAGTTTCAACCGGTCGCCGTCGTCAACTATCCGCAGACGGAGAAATACACACGGATCACCGAGTACAAGCATCTGACCGGTCAGCAGAGTCCGAAGACCAGCCTCACCTACGAATACCCCACCGACGTCGGAGATCCTTATTACCCGGTGCCGCGGGCCGAAAACGAGGCTTTGTACAAACGATACGAAGCTTTGGCCGCGGCGTGTCCGGAGGTCTGGTTCGTCGGACGTCTTGCAACATATCGCTATTACAATATGGATCAGGTGGTCGGCCAGGCATTGGCTACGTTCGGGCGCATTCAGACACGCCTGCCAGCAAACGGGATGCTCGTCACGCCGACGCAGCGCGAGGCGGCCGAGTGAATGATGCGCCGGCCTGACCGGCGTCGGGCGACCCACGGCCAAAGAGGCCCATGTTTCTCGGCTTCTCGGCGAACAGCTCTAGATATGCTGTGCTGTTGATGCAGCTGAAAAGCGCGCACTGTTCGTATCAGCGAGCCTAAGGCGCCCTTGCTTGTTGTTCCTCAAACGCCAAGAACGATTGGCGCTGGCGCTCCAACTCGTCCGCAAGTGGCTTGCGAACAGTGCGCGAGCCGTCCGCATGAATGGTGGAGAACAAGCCGACTTCGGCGTGGCGCGAATTGTCCCAACCTGGGTAGGCCGTCACCGGGTACAGGCATATACCCTGAACAGGTGCACCGAGGCTCGTCGCGTCGCGCACTTCGTCGCAAACGTAGTGAAGCCAGGCTGGCCGGCCTGAACCTTCGGCGCCGGTCTCGGCGATGAACATCGGCTTCTTGTATCGCTCGGCGACCTCGACCAGCATTTCCGAAAGTGCACGGTATTCGTGGTGCCCCATCGGTATCGTTGGGCCATTCAAGTACCATTGGTTGTGCGGATAGAAGTTGAGGCCGATGACGTCCACAACGTCCTCGCTGCCGCCCAACTCCGGTTCCACGCGCCCGATCAGCATGTCATACGCCTCGAATTGGCCCTGGCGAGCATTTTCGGCGCGCCGCCGCTCGGGGTGAGTACGGTCACGAGGAGCAATATGGATCAGCGGTTCAGCCCAGATGAACCTGCAGCCGGGTTCGGCCTCCCGCATGGCCCTCACGCCGGCGACCGCTGCCCTGACAAGGTGTCGTTTGAACCATCCACGCTTGTTCGGCCCGACGCGGGGGAAATAGCCGACCTCCACCGCCCATGCAAAAAACGAAATCTCGTTGATCGGGCACACCAGGGGAGCCACCCCGGTTGCGGAGCGATGAACCCGAACAGCTTCCGCGGCGAAACGGACGTAGGCCTTGATAAACCCCGGACCACCTTGGTCGATATGGTCTGGCGAGCCATAGTGGAAGATATCCCAGATAATCTGCACCCCGGCCGCCTGGGCTGCTTCGATCGCCGACGTCCAACTCGACCAGTCGAAGACTCCGGGCGCCGTTTCAATCAGGTGCCAGCGCAAGCCGTCGCGGATCGTGCGAAGCCCAAGCTCGGCACAACGGCGATAGTCGCCATGTGCATGGATGTCATGTGAGGTCGCGCGGATCAGATCAAGACGGGCCCCGTCGGCGCGCCTGTGGGAGGAACACTCGAAACCAGCCATGAAAAAGCTGTCGAACCCGGAAGAGCCTGCCGTGGGCCGACGAGCGGTATCCTCGTTCATACCAACATCCTGTCGCCCAAGACGTGCGCAAGTGATCGCATTCGCAGTCCCCATTGTCAGTTCCGGTGGCTAGTCGAAACCGGTCGGCTACCAACCACGTCGACGGCTCGGCGGCCTATACGCGTGTGCCAGGATTGGCGAATACAACCAAGCTCCAATCTCGTCTGCCTTGGCCGCGGTCGCGTCGAGTCGATCCGAAGTTATGCGGCCTGTTGCATCGCCCGTTCGTTGACGCCTGCTTCGCCTAGTCGGGTGAGCGCCTCATCGGTTGCTTTTTCTTCCTTGAGCGTCTGTTCGAGTAGCGGGACTGCGTCTTTCAGACCAAGTAAGCCGGCCCATGTGACAAGAGTTCCGTAGCGCGCTATTTCATAATGTTCGACGGACTGGGCTGCAGCCACGAGACCCGCGTCCAATGCCGGAGCCTCCTGGAACTCCTCCAAAATCTCTTGTCCTTCTTCGATGATGCCGTCGATCGCCGGGCACGTTTTCCCTTGGACTCTCTTGCCAAACGCGTCGAAAACTTGCTGCAGACGCTCAATCTGACCCTCTGTCTCGTCACGATGTTTTTCGAACGCCGCCTTCAACTCTTCGGACTCCGCGCCCTTTGCCATTTTCCGGAGGGCCGTCAGAATCTTGCGTTCGGCGTAGTAGATGTCTTTCAGACCATCATAGAAAAGGTCTTCCAAGCCCTTGGAGCTGCCCTGAGAGCTTTTTTTCGTCGCCATTGTCATCTCCTCTTTCATTTCTATCGACGCATGCATGGCTCTAACTGGACCAGTCTCTTGTTGTTCCTTCGGCCACGGCACACCGGCAGCCAGCAGCGAGCGACGGTCGGGTTGACCCCTGATTCTAGTCCGCCGCGTCAGCAGCGGCTTGAGCATCTCGGCTCCGCGTCCATTGCGGACGTTCCGGAACGAGGATCACGTATTGATTGGGAGACAAGTGAGGAGCTATCGCGCTGCCTCTCGGATTAGCGGCGCGAGGGTGCGGGCAAAGGTCCGCTGCGAAAAATCCGGCCGAAGGACTCGATGACAGCGGAAATCCTTCAGGCAGACGCTCATTTGGCAGATGGTTTCCAGCGTCATGTGTCTAGCGCGCTGCACGGCCCATTCGTCGTTCTGTTCGAGCAGGATCGCGCCAACCAGGCGGACGATGGCGTCATCATTTGGGAAGATGCCGACGACCTCGGTGCGCCGCTTGATCTCGTCGTTGAGGCTCTCGATCGGGTTGGATCGAGTGCAGCTTGGCGCGGTGCTCCTTGGGGAAAGTCATTTAGGCAAGCATATCGGGCTCGGCGTCGTCCATGATGGTGGCGAGCTTCGGGACCTTGGGCCGGATCTGATCAGCCACGGCGCGCCATTGCGTGCTCGCGACCTCGGGCGTTTCCTGGGCGAAGGCGCTGGCGATGAAAGCGGAAACGACGCAGCGCCCTTGCCGGCATGGGCCAGCACGTTCCTCATGAAGTGGACGTCACGCCGTAGAAAAACCGCAGCGCGCACACCGTCTGGTTCAGCGCCGGCCACGAGACTCCCGCCGAAACCAGATGGACCTGGGAGGCGCGGACGTCCTCCAGGCCGAGCCGGTCCGGTGAGCGGTCGAAATAGCGCGAAAATTGGTCACCGCGTGCAGGATCGCTGGGTAGCCGGCGACAGATTGCGGATCGTCATGTCCTCGATCATTCGTCGGCGAAGAGGGCTCAACTGGGCCATCTCAAACTCCTGTTCTCAAGATTGCGCTTCAACAGCCGCAATCTTTCAAATCAGAAGCGTCATCCGCAAACCTACGCACCAAATGACGCGTCAGCGGCTTCGTTCAATCCGGAGTCTTCTCCACGGGCGCGCGCAGGTTCATCATGTCATCGGTCATCGATGGTTCCTTCGAATCGGGTTGTGTCAGCAAACCCCACTTTACCGGCGAACTTTCGATGACCAACGCAAAGCCACTCGCTAACAGCGCCATCGAGGGCGCGCTCGCGAGCGGCTTCGGTACCGCCGAGCTACACCACCTGCAGGGATGCGACCGCTCGTTCTTAACTCCCGTCGCCGAATGGGATTAGTTGCGCAGCATATTCATCCGGCGTGGGAGGATCACATGCCGATCCACCGAAAAGCCGAAGAGGCGGGCGTCTTCTATCCATCTGAACTAGCGCTGCTGGGCCGCGTGTTCGACCGGCTCAAGTCCGACGCTCTATCTGACAGCGACGCGAAGCGCTGGCGTCCCGGATCATTGCAAATTACATAGCCGGACTAGTGGACGAGGAAGAACTTCTGTCGAGGCTTCCCGGCAGGCGCTTGGACGGTCCTGAGCGAATCCCCTGGCTAGAATTGGTCCGAAAGCGTACAATAGCAAATCGTTAGCAACACAACATGGCCGCTGCGCTTGGGGGCGACTATCGCACTCTTGGGCCCGACACCAGGCACAATGTAATGGCGGAAGAACAAGCACGGCCCGGCCTGAAACCTGAAATCGTCAGCGAACTCGCGCGAGAGTCAGGCGCATCCGAACATCAGATACGCGAGATAGTGTCGCTGGTCGGCTTCGATCGCGGCTCAATCCTGAGGGAAGCTCGTCTCCTCAAAAACAACAGGTAGGGCCGGCGCTTTGCACGGCGTCGGCGGCATCATCGTCGAGACCCGGCCTACGTCAGCCCACCGCGCGAACGCAGCACGTTCTGACAGGCCGCAGGATCGGCATTTCCAAGGCCGCCGAGGCCGAATGGCGGTTCGGCTGCGCGGCTCGGAATATTTAAGTCGCAGGTTTTAATCCTGCGCATCGCGCCGCTGAGAACAACTCTCGATAGCGCTGATCGAAGCTGTTCGCGCCGGATTGGAACCCCCGGGCCGCCTTCAACGTTGTTTGGCATGGCTGACGATCGCGCAAATCATCTGCTGGGCGTTGCAACCACCGCAAAGATCGGCAGCCATCCGATTCACCCCATGCTCATCCCTTTCCCGATCGCATTGCTCGTATCGGTATTCCTGTCGGATTTAGTGTTCTGGTCGACCGGCAATGCATTCTGGGCCGAAGCATCCTTCTGGCTGCTCGGCTTTGCCCTTTTGATGAGCGCTGCCGCGGCGCTGGCCGGCTTTGCCGATTTTCTTGGAAATTCAAGGGTGCGGTCCATCAATGCCGCGTGGCACCATATGGTCGGCAACGTCGTGGCCGTGGTGCTGGCGCTGGCCAGCTTCATCCTGCGCCTAAGTGCCGGTGCCGCCGAGGGCGCCTTGCCCTGGGGCCTGGCGCTGTCCACGATTGTCGTTCTGCTACTCCTTTATACCGGCTGGAAAGGCGGAACGCTTGTCTACGAGCACAGGGTAGGGATGCATCCCGAACAAGGTGAGGAGCTCAACTCTCGCTCGGAACGATCCCGATAGGGTTTTGACGAATGGCCGACGTGCTGGGAGCCGTCGTGGTGGTCACCGGCGCCTCCAGCGGCATCGGCAGAGCGACCGTTCTGGGTTTTGCGCGCAAGGCGCACGGCTGGTGCTGGTCTCAAGAAACGCGGACGCACTCGACAAGGTCGCCAAGGAGTGTGCCGGCTTGGGCGGTGAGGCGCTGACCTTTGCCGCGGATATGGCGGGCGATGCGGCCGTGGAGCGAATGCGCAGCTTTGCCGTGTCGCGTTTCGGCAGGATCGACGTGTGGGTGAATTGCGCCGCTTTTCGGCCGATTCGAGGAAATGCCGCCGCATGTGTGATCAGGACGTTTCTGGTGGATGACGCCGGTACTGAACAAAGGCTGTGACGAGTCCGATGCGGTGAGTGGAAGAGGCCCGCCGGCTTACCCAGCCGCCTTGGGGTGCAACCTGTAGTGAATGGACCAGACGACGATCTTGCCGTCCTGAATGACGAAACTGTCGGCGCCCTCAGCGGTCGAACCTGGACGAAGTTGCCGAGCAGATCAGCAGTGTATAGGGACCGCGGACCTGTTTTGCGATGTAGTTGAACTCACCTCGACGCAACTGCTCGCGGAAGCCAAGCGGATATCGACGCTGCCTGAAAACTTACGCGCAAGCGCTCCACACTTTCGTGGCGGCGCCTTGTCGATCGCCCTGAGCAAGCCAAGCACCCCTTCTCTATCCTATAGTATTCGTCTTCGACTATTGCTCCGGAACGGCAGAGGTTTGCGGACGATTTCGTGCTGCTTCGGCAATTTCCGGGATGTATTTCGTCGCGGTGCAGCTTCGGTTCACATTGGAGCGTGCGTCGAATACCTCTTTCTCGCAGACCCGCTTGGCGAGCTCGATAGGCACATGAACTGCCAGAGGCACTTCCACCTCGGAAATTCCAAGCTCCCGTGCGATCTGCTGTTTCACTTCGTGCCTGCCAAGCGAAACGTCGACGCCGACATCCTCGGCATCTTCGGTTGTCGATGATGCGCCTTGCCCCGGAGGATCTTGCTGCTCGGTCTGAGCAAATGACTCCACGGCAAAGAGTTGCAACGCGAACACGGCGAGGGGCAAAACTGGTTGGAACACTCTCATGCCTGGCTCCTGCAGGTGCCTTTAGCAACGGCAAAGTATGTAAACCGTTCCAGAGGCGGGGATGGCGCGCTCAGCGGCAGTCGAGGCGGGTTTTTCTGCGCTCAACGATGCGGAGCTGATCGATCGCAGTACCCGCGGGAGAACCAGACCGTGCTTTGCCAGAGCGCGACGCGGCCTCAGATTAATGTGACGACGCAGACATTCTGTTGGGTTACACCCGAAGATGCTTCAATCCTCCGCGAAGGCCGCCTCATCGGCTGGTGGAGAGCCCTCTTTGTTCACTGCGCTATGCGCCGCGTCAGGAATCTAGGCATTGCTGAACTGCCCAGACACCCGACACGAGAAGTATGCAAATTGGTGGAAAATTCCCGGAAGCGGCTCATTTTCGACAATCGCCAGCACCCCATCAGCTGACCGTGCCAATCGGAGTCACTCCCGAACATGAGCTACTCGAAGCAGCCGGCATCTTTGCGAAGGGCAGGGAGGAAGGCGGAATTAGCAGAGCTCGGCCAGAGTACAGGCTAAATGAGATCGACTGGTCGTCGTCGAGGCCGTCGAAGTCAACGGGCTGGGCCAAGCGGACACGACTGGCGAAGAGATCGTGCCCAGCAGAGCGTGAGGGGTCGCGACGCCACGACCGATGCCCGTCGAGCCGAGACACTCGCGGTCGAACAGACCACGGAGAACCATCTGCTCATCAAAGCCCAGTTGTCCGCGCAATCCTAATCGCGATTTTTGTCAAGGCTGATTGCTTTCCTTTACTCGTAAGGTCAAGCGAAATGTCCTTTTCTGACAAGATGGGGCAGATCATCAGAGTTAACCTCAATGTGGATCCCAAACGGGATCGCAAAGGGGCGTGCAGCCGCACTGCTTAGGCAGCGCAGAATTCACCGTCGGATAAGTGGGTCCTGGCTGTCCCGGACGCAAAGCCAGGGCCTTCTCGCGTCCGGACCAATGGCCCGGTTTGAGGCGTTTAGGCTCTCGCGGGAGAAGGCGTATTTCCGGCTTCAAGTGGGGCGCCTGGGTGACAAGATCGGTATCCTGCAAGGCGTTCCCGGGGTGCCGGCTCTGGATGACCGGGTCACGGGCATGATGGAGGGATTGGGCGACGTCAAGTCGATGTCGTCGGCAAGGGCGCAACCAACTGCACGCTGGAACTTGGCACGTCAGTGACCGAAGACATCCTCACCGCCAATCCCGATCTCAAGGCGATCTACTCGGCCTGCGGTCCGCCGATCCCTGGCGCCGTCAAGTCGATCAGCAATTCCGGCATTGCCAACGACAACCTCATAGTGGTCGGCTTCGACGCGTGCTGCGGTGAGATCGAAGCGATCAAGTCGGGAGCGGAGGACGCCAGCGTAGCTCAATTTCCAGCGAAAATGGGTGAGCTTGGCATCGACACCGTCGTCAAGGCCATCCGCGGGGAACCCGTCGAGGCCAATGTGGATACCGGCGCCGGACTGGTGACGCTGCAGAACGTCAAGGACTTCGAGTGATCCACCAGCGGGGGGGGGGGGGGGGGGGCGGGCGCGCCGCGGGGGGGGGGGCGGCGCCCGGGGGCGGCGTTTGCAGTTGGGCGGCTCCCCCACGCCGGCCGCCACCCGCCCCCTCGGGGGGGCGGCCCCCCGCGGCCAGGAT
>NZ_JAMYRK010000105.1:0-11723 GCF_040321335.1 Mesorhizobium sp. M0437 | reverse complement strand
CCCCCCCCCCCCCCCCCCCGCCCCCCCCCCCCGGCCGCGCCCCCGCCCAAAAAAACCCCCCCCCCAAACCCCCCGCCCCCCCGCGGGTGGTGGGGCCCCCCCGCCCCGGGCGGCGCGCCCACGGCGCATCGGCTGTTTGATCACCTGCCCCGGCGCTGCGAGAGACGGGCTTGGCTTGGTCGCACGCTGCTCGGACATTTGCGTCACCACCGCGAGCCGGCCCTCGTCATTTCGCGGCCTTGACGAATGACGGGTCGATCATCTGCTCCGGCGTCACGTCCGCCTGAAGCAGCCCGGCGTTCTTGGCGGCTGCCTCGACATCGGCGAATGTCTTGGTGGAAAATTCGCCCGTCAGCGCATCCTTGTTTTCGGCGAGAGTATAGTAACGCACGCCATCAAAGGCGGTGTTCAGGTCTTCGACGCTCGAACCAACCGCCTTGGAGATGATCGCCCGGCCGTCGGGCGTGTCGGCATTGTAAGCCTTCAGGGCCGCATCCCAGGTTTTGATCATGGCAAGCACCTGGCCGGGACGCGACTTGATCACCTCATCGCGCACCACCAACACGTCACTGATCAGGCCGGGATCTTCGCCTGCGGTGAAGAGCAGCTTGACGTCCTTGTTCTGTGCCCTGGCCGCGGTGAGATAGGGCTCATAGGTAACCGCGACCGGGACCTGGCCGGCGATCAACGCACTGCCGGCATCCGCCGCCGGCATTGGAACCGGCTGGACATCGGCGATGGACATGCCGTTCTTGGCGAGCGCGTATTTGAGCAGGATGTCGCTCGTCGTGCCTTCCTCGAAAGCCACCTGTTTGCCCTTGAGGTCGGCGACGGAGGCGATGTCCTTGCCGGCGATCATGGCGTCCGCCGTCATGCTGACGTCGAGCAGAAGCACGATCTTCACCGGCAGGCCGGCCGCAACCATGCCCATAGCCGTGTGGGTCGCGATGTTGGCGGCATCGAGCTGGCCGCTCGCCAGGGCGGCGTTGATGTCCTTGTCCTCGGCGAAGTTCACGATCTGCACGTCGGACAGCCCGTTTGCCTTGAACAGACCCTTGGCTTCGGCGACGTGCCACTGGCCGTAGCCAAGCCATGGCTCGATGCCTATCTTGAATGTTCCTGCCTCAGGCGTCGCCGGAATTGTCGTGTCGGCCGCGTAGACCGCCGGGGCAAACCCGACGGCAGCAGCCATAACGAGTGCCCGAAATTGTCCTGCTAGGTTACGCATCATCTTGTTCCCCTTGATGATCAGGCCGCTTTTTTGAACCAAACATCCGGCCTGGTGAGAATGCGGGCTTCTGCTCTTGCGGCACCGTGCCTCGGCATCTTAGCTGTCCGTTCAACGAAAGTGCGACGACACTTCAACGTCAGCAACAGCGGATGTCAAGGCTAAATACATACATGCATATACAAGTTAGCCCCCCTCCTTCCGACTCTGATTCGCTTCACTGCGATCAGGTTTTTTTGGATGGAGAATATCGACTGCCAAGCGAGTAGCGGCTGCCAACGTAAGTCAGCTTGCTGATCGTGGCAACGACGGCGCCCGTCCATGTCCGGCGATGCAGAAACAGGCAGCAGCTGCCGACGTCGATGCCCAGATACCGCGCCGTCTCGGCATCGGCAGGGGTCGCCGAGATGATGTGCTCGACCTCCGTCACGGGGGTTTTCTGCATGAGGTAGTCGTAGGTCGCTGTCTTGGAAAAATCCTGCTTGTCATAGTCGGGTATCAGGCCCGGGTTGACGAAGCGCTCTTCCAGTTGCACAGGCAGGTCGTTCTCGAAGTTGACGACGATGGAATGATAGACCGACACGCGCTTTGCAAACTCAAACGAAAGCGCGAGCTCCTTTGTCGGCGTGATCTTTTCGAGGACGATAACCTCGGAGCGATGCCTGTTTCCCCGCGCGACAATTTCCGCCGCGATGTTGTTGATCTCGATCAGTGCGGATTGCGGTCGAGGCGGCGCGATGAATGTGCCGACGCCCTGGAGCCGGATCAGAAAACCCGCAGAGGTCAACTCCCGCAAGGCACGATGGACCGTCATCCGAGACACGCCGAGTGTCGCCACGAATTCATTTTCGGACGGCAGCTTGCGGTCCTTGCTCCATCGCCCCGTTCCGATATTCGTCAGGATGTAGTCCTTGACCTTCTCGTAAAGAGGGCTGGCGGTGTCGGGCAAAGTGATCATTACAAAAATCCTTTCCGGCAAGGTTCGGAAATCACACGCGCCCGGCAGACCGCATCCGGATGATTGTTTTCAAGCCATCGCCCTGTCCCGCCAACAACCGCTTATAGGCTGCGGGAACATCATCCAGGCCGATCTCCCGGTCGATCAGTTCGACCATGGGCTCGGTCAATTCGCCGAGCATCCGGATGGCGTCGGGAAGCTCATCGGCAAAGGCGTGGCATCCCAGCAATGCGATTTCGCGTTCAACCAGGATGTTGGGATCGATATCGAGGCGGCCGTGGAATATGCCGACCATCGCAACGGTGCCGCCGGCGTCGAGAACGCCGAGCAACTGGCCGAGTGCTGCGATGCTGCCGGTCGCTTCGATGGCAGCGAGCAAGGGGGCATCCGCGGTGGCGGCGGCGATGGCGTTCCGGTTCAAATCGACGATGCTGTCGCCGGTGACCCGCGCCACGCGGGCGCAGCGGCCCTGATTGCGGTCGGCGACGAGCACGGTACCTGCGAATGTCCGGGAAAGCAGCAGTGCGGCAAGCCCGCCAATGGTCCCGCAGCCGACGACAAGAACGGAACCGGCCGTTTTCGGCAGACGCCGCACTGCGTGCAACGCTACAGCGAGCGGCTCGGCCATCGCCGCGACCCGTTCGTCAAGCACGGCATCGACGATGTGCAGGAGGCGTGCGGGCAGGACCGCCTGTTCAGCAAATCCGCCGTCGCATATCTCGCCGACAAAGCCCAGCGACGTGCAAAGATGCCGCTTGCCTGCATGGCATTGCGCGCATTCTCCGCACCAGAAACGGGAATCGGCGACCACTCGGTCGCCAACACCGACGGTATCCACGCCCTCGCCGATGGCAATCACCGTGCCTGTCAGCTCATGGCCGGCCGTGGAAGGCGATCGGCTTATCCATTGGCCCGTGCGGAAGTTGTGGAGATCGGAACCGCAAATGCCTGCGGCATCGACCCTCAGCTTCACCCAGCCTGGCTCGGGAGCGCCTGGCGCGGCGATATCCTCGACGCGCAGGTCGCCGGGTCCATGGAGCCGCGCCGCCCTCATCGTCATCGTTTCCGCTCAGCCGGCGAGATAGCGATCGCGGATCTCCGAAACCGCGTTCTCATGCGAGCTGAATCCTTCGTAGCGGGCGAGCCTGCGGGCATGCAGGGCGAGTTCCGGATAGGCCGCCGAGGTCACATAGCCGACCGACGATCTCTTGACGAAATCCGTCACGGAAAGCGGTCCAAAGGTTCGCGCCCACCGGCTGGTCGGCAGCACCGCATTGGGTCCCAGGACGAAGTTGGCGAGGGTCACCGGCGTATGCGGACCCATGAGGATCTCGGCAGCTTCCGTGATACGTCCGAGATGCGCAAATGGCTCCGCTGACAGAATCTCGAGGTGCTCCGGCGCATAGTCGTTGATGAACCGGTAGCTGTCCTCCAGCGACTCGGTCAGCACGATGCCGCCGCGCTTCCCAGTCAGCACCGCGCGTGAGAACTCCACACGCTGTTCGCTCATCCTGGACCAGTGTTCCGGTATCGCAATCAACGCGGCTTCGGCGACCTTGCGGCTGTGCGTCACTAGGTAGGCCGAGGAATCCGGCCCGTGCTCGGCCTCGATCAACAGGTCAAGAGCGGCCAAGCCGCCGTCGACGCTGTGATCGGCAAAAATGATCGCTTCGGAAGGACCGGCGGGGAGACCTGTGTTGATGATCGGGGACAACACGCTCTTTGCCGCCACCACCCAGGGGCTCCCCGGCCCGACGATCTTGACGGCAGGCTTCACGGTCTCGGTCCCATAGGCGACGGCGGCGACCGCATGGGCGCCGCCGCACTTGTACACGGTCTCCACGCCGGCGATGCGGGCAGCAACCAGCGTCGCGGCGTCGACGGAACCATCCGAAGTCGCAGGCGTCACAATCGCGATCTGGGGAACCCCGGCAATCACCGCCGGAACCGAGGTCATCATCGTCACCGAGGGAAAGGCGCCTTTGCCGCGCGGCACATAAAGCGCAACGGAAGCAATCGGTGTGTATCGGTCACCCGCATAGGCGCCCGGCCGAACTTCCTTGAGCCACATCGTTTCCGGGCGCTGCTCCTCGTGGAAATGCCGGATGTTCTCAATGCCGAACCGGATACTCTCCACGACATCCTTTTCGACCTTGTCGAATGCCGCGTCGAACTCCGCTTCCGAAACTTTCAGTCCACCGTCGGCAACATCGGCTTTGTCGAGTTCGCGTGCAAACCGGAGCAGTGCCGCGTCACCTTCATCCTTGACGGCCTGAATGATTGGACGGACCTTTTCGATGAAGGAAGACAGATCTCCTTCGGCGCGTTTCAGTAAACTGGCCCGCTGATCGACGCTGAGGGATGACAGGCGGTGGAAGCTGACGTCAGACATGGCGGCTCCTTTTGTTAGAACGCAATTACGATTAGCGCTTGTCGATCACTTCTGGGACACGTCTCCGGCCCTGAAGCCTTCAAATCGATGCGAGAAAGCCTCCATCCACGGGAATGGACAGGCCGGTTATGTAGGCTGCCGCATCCGAAGCGAGGAACACCGCGATTCCGTGCAGGTCCGAGAGATCACCAAAACGGCGCTGCGGAATCTTGGCGAGCATCGATTGCTGCCATGCCTCGTTGCTGTAGAACACGTCTGTCATCGCTGTTCTGAAATAGCCAGGCGCAATGGCGTTGACCCGGATTCCGAGATCGGCCCACTCTGCAGCAAGCGCCCGCGTCATGCCGAGGAGGCCTGATTTCGACGAGCCGTACGGCACCGCCGTGGGAACCCCAACCTCGGAGGTCAGCGAGCAGAGATTGATAATGACGCCGGGCCGTCCGGCGTCTCTCATCTGCCGCGCGGCGGCTTGGGCGCAGAAGAAGGCGCCTTTGAGATTCGTATCGACAATCCGGTCCCACAAGGCCTCGTCGACATCGAGTGAAGGCCGGACCTCTTCCACCCCCGCATTGTTGACGAGAATATCGAGACCTCCGAGCAGGCTGCCGGCCTCGGCTGTCGCCGCCCGGCAGCGGTCGACATCGGTGACATCCAGGGCGACGGCGTGCGCGACCCCGCCGGCGGTGCGGATGGCGGCCATCGTCTTCTCGAGCGAGGCCACGCTGCGCGCCGCGACCGCGACGTCGGCGCCGGCCGCGCTGAGCGCCTCGGCGATGCTGCGCCCGATGCCACGGCTTGCGCCGGTTACAAGCGCCTTCCTGCCTGACAGATCGAAGAGAGATGCGTTGCGCATGTCATCCTCCTTGGTAATGTCGCGCTTGGACCGATCGCGTCGAGACTATCCGAATGCAGCTTATCTATACAAGCATGTACATCATGGCTGTAGTGCGCCATGCGGAACTTTGCTTGTCAGAGCGGCAGCGCATTGACCGACATCGGACCGGTCTACGCGGTTCGCCCCAGCCCATCTGGAGTTCATCGGGAGGGGATAGATGAAGCGCGCAGTAGACCACGACGCGATGAGCGTGGTAGGCTATACCACCCCCTGGAGTGCCAAAGCAGGCCAGCGGATCAACCTCAGCCTGTCATGCGATCGGCCGATAAAGGCCACACGAATTTGCCGGCTCGACAAGCCGGCTCCGGAATTTCTCGCCTGGCCCATCGAAACGATAGGTGAAGCACGGCATCGGCATTTCGACCAGGGGTCGTTCCTGTTCGTGCGAGCCGGCGAACTGGCCAAAGTACAAGCCGTCCACGGCATTCGTTTCGAGCTGTTCCTCACGCGCAACGAAGGTGCGCGCACGATCCTGGAAGCAGGCGCCCTCGGGCTGCGCCTCCGCGACGACGGCGCATTTGTCGTGGAAATCGGTGACGAAACCTTTGTCGAGAAGAAGGCGCCAACTGGTGTGTGGCTCACCGTCGAGTTGGATCTGCGGCAGGATCAATCGCGTCTGCGCATCAAATCCCATGACCGTCTCGCGCCTTACGAACTCCATGAAGGTTTTGGCGGCCCGGCGCGGAACCTCCAGGCGCAAGGCATCCATTTCGGCGCAAGCGCCACCAACCACGAACCTACCCTCAACGCGAAATTTGCTGCGATCCGGCTCGACACCCCACAGGGGACTGTTGCCTGGGATTTCCCGACGCTGTTACCAACGCAGGCGATCCTGACGTCGGGCGGAGCAGATCCGTTGCTCCTCGACGTGATCAATCAGCCAGCCTTCTGCGTGACTTCGGCACGCTGGGACGGATCGAGCTTCGAGCCTCGCTTGGTGCCGTCGCACTACGACGCTATCCATTGCCACGACGACGACATCGGCCCGCTTGAGTGGCCGGTCTCGCACCGCGTGACGATCCCCGAAAACGCACACCCAGGCGTCTACGCGTTCCAGGCCGAATGGGAGGGTGGCTACGAACGCGTGGTGTTCTTCGTCACCTCTTCACAGGTTTCGTCGCCGCTGTTGTATCTCGTGCCGACGGCCACCTATCTCGCTTATGCGGACGAATATCTCCCGGATCATCTTTATGAATGGAAAGGCGACGACCGGGGACATCGCTTCGCGATCGCCAACAATCTGAAATCCCTTTACGACTACCATTCCGACCTTAGCGGTGTTTCCATCTGCTCCTACAAAAAGCCGAAAGTGACGCTCAGGGACGATTACGATTATCCGCTCTGCGGCTGCCCACACAATTTGCCGGTCGATCTGCATTTCCTCCGATTCTGCCACGACAATGGAATCGTGTTTGACGTCATGACCGATCACGATTTGCACGAATGCGGCATAGACGGTTTGCGTCGACATCAAGCCGTCGTCACCGGCAGTCATCCCGAATATATGTCGATCGAGATGGAGCAGGCGCTGCGGCAGTTTGTAGCCGAAGGCGGCAGCATCGCCTATCTCGGCGGAAACGGCTTTGCTGCCACTGTGGCTTTCAAGGACGACCTGATGGAGTTGCGGCGCTCGCCGCTGGAGGCCGGCCGCACCTGGGACGGCCCTGTCGCCGAACAGGCGCTGTCGATCACCAACGAACCAGGCGGCTATCTCCGCTGCCGCGGCCGAGGCGAATTCTCGCTGATCGGCGGTGCAATCTCATTGATGGGTTTCGATGGCGCACGCCCCTTCACGCGCACTGAGGAAAGCCATGAAGCAGGATGCGCATGGCTGTTCGAAGGCGTTGAAAATGCGACCTTCGGCACCGACGGCATGGTGCTGGGCGGTGCCGCGGGCTACGAAGTGGATGCGACGTATCCAGCCCTCGGCACTTCCGCTGACACCGTCGTGATCGCGCGGGCGACGGGATTTCCCGACAGCTTCTTCCAGGATCCGACGCGCTGGTATGAGGGCGGGGATAAGCAACGCATCGCCCGCCGCTGCGCCGAAATGACCCTGCGAAAGCTCGCAGCAGGCGGCTTGATCTTTTCCGCAAGCTCGGTTGCCTGGTGCGGCGCGCTGCCAGCCGCAGGCGCCATGAACGATGTCGGCAGGATCACGCTCAATCTGCTTACCCGCCTCGGTGCGACGAAAGGAGAACCAGGCCGAGAAAAATCGATAAGCTGATTGGCGCCGTTACGGAAAGACCCGTATCCGGTCTTGGGAAATCAAATCAGTCGGCGTGCACCGGCTTCGTCTCACATGCCTCTCGCCACCTGGCGGACGGCAGTTGCCTCAGCCGCAACCAGCCGGCGAAATTGCAGCCCGGTGGTGAAAGTTGGGCGGAGGCCTATGTGGCGAGCGGTGACTTGGCGGAGGAAGTCGCGAAGTTGAAAGCCCAAGAGGGCAAGCCGATCATCGCCCACGGCGGAGTGAGCTTCGCCCGCAGTCTCGTCGCCCAAGGACTGGTCGACCAGCTCGCCCTGATGGTGGCCCCGTGGCGCTGGGCAAAGGCCTGCCGCTGTTCTCCGAACTCGCCGCGCCGATGTCTCTCAAGCTGGTGAGCTCGAAAGCCTTTCCGGGGGTCGCGGTGGCGCAGATTTACCGGCCAACGTGAACAGGTCAGAGAATGTGTGCAGCCAACGAACCGACGAAGTAAGGGCGAGGTATAAATGAATGCGATCCCTTCGGATCGTCGTCGATCGATAGGAGCCTGTGCATGGCGAAGCTTGTGTTCGGAATGATGCAGTCGCTCGACGGCTATGTCGCTGGCGCCGAGGGCGGGCCCGGGCTGCCGATGCCGGGCGAGGCGCTCCATCGCCACTTCAACGCCCATGTGCGCGGGATCGCCGGCAGCCTCTACGGCCGGCGCATGTACGAGGTAATGCGCTATTGGGACGAGGGTCAGCCAGGACAGGACCAGGTCGGGCGCGACTTTGCGGCGGCCTGGCGGGCGCAGCCGAAATGGGTCGTCTCTCGCACCCTGAAGTCGGTCGGGCCGAACGCGACGCTGGTGGACGACGATCTCAAAGGGTTCGTTAGGGCGCTTAAAGCCGAACACGAGGGCGAGATCGAAGTCGCCGGACCGGAGCTTGCGGGTAGTCTGACCGAGCTTGGCCTTGTCGATGAGTACCGGCTCTACTTCCGTCCCATCGTGCTTGGTCGCGGCAAGCCATTCTTCGCCGGCCCGCGGCCGCCGCTGCGTCTCGTGGCCAGCGACCGGGTTGGCGAGGACGCGATCAGAGTGACGTACGTTCCCGCCTGATCACAACCCATCCGACACCCTAACGTCCGTCGGACCGAATTTGAGCTCATTCCTACTCGATTGTTCCAAATCTAGTTAGGCCATTGATATAGCTAGGTTTTTTATTCGTTGCCGCGGAAGAAGCCGAACCCATGGGCCGTCAAAACGTTACAGTCTTGATTTGAAATGGAAAAATAGCACGAAAATTTTTTGTGCCGTTTCGGCATCTATCGAAGTCGATCGCCTTTTCCCGACCCACTTTGGGCAACTCAGGTGGGCTTCACAGCGAACCAAGAAAGTACCGTCACTAACTTTCATAGCACAGCGCGCCACAACGCGACCCGCCGCGGCAGCGTCATCCAAGCGCCATCCCTCTCCGTTTGTAGGTGAACTGGATACCGCTGGCAGTGCAAACTGGACACTCCCGGCAGCATAAACTGGACACCTCAAGACCCACCCGCTCCGAGGACGCGACAGCACGGTTCAAGGTGCAATGTCGCGCCCTCCACTTGCTGAACTTCTTCCCGGAGGGGGCCGGGGGAGGTTGAATAACCTGTGGAAGGCCTGTGGGTCTTTTTGGGACCGTTTGCGGACCGGCCTGAGCCTAGGAATCGTTTTGCTCAACTGCCCCTTCGAGACGGCTGACCGGCCAAAGACGCTCCTCAGGGGAGAGGGGCCCCGCGTTCCGTGGCACCGGCCCGCAACCTTCAGAATATGATAGCCCGCGGCAACCGGAGAAGGGAATCTGTGCTCTCAAACCAGCATCGACTGCTGGGCGGAGATACCCGCCGTCGCGCCATGCGATGTTGCCAGGGTGACCGAGGCCATGAGGGGGTTGGCGAGGTCGCCGGCGGCGTAGATGCCGGGAATGCTAGTTTCGCGGCGCTCGTCGACCTTGAGGGCGATGCCGAGGGGCGTATCGACCGTGGCGATGCCCAGTGATTCATGCAGGCTTGCGGACGGCTTGTTGCGCGGATGGGCGAACAGGATGTCGACCGCGACATTGCGGCCGGTATCGAGATTGACGGTGGCGATATGGCCCCCGTGATGGGCGATCTCGGTGATCCGGCCATCGACGACAGGTATGTTGCGGCGCGCCAGATCGGCCCGGATATCGGGTGCAATGTCGTGACCATCAGCGAAGACCGTCAACGTGTCGGTCCAGTCGTGGTACAGCCTGACATAATTGTGCGACGGCGGGCCGGACCAGACCAGGCCCCAATGCTGGCCGGCGACTTCAAAGCCATCGCAATAGGGGCAGGGTACGATGGACGTGCCCCAGCCCTCGGCAAAGCCCGGGACATCAGGCATCTGGTCGGCAACGCCATAGCTCAGGATCAGTCGCCGCGCCCCAAGGCTTTCGCCATCGCCAGTGAGGACGGAGAAATCGTCGATGGCGCCGGAGACCCTGTCGGCCCGGGCATTGACCAGCCTGATCGTGGGATAGCGCGCCAGCTGCTGCCGCGCTTCGGCCAGGATGTCCAGCGGTGGCTTGTGATCGTGGCCGAGCAGACCATGCGAGTGGCCGGCGAAGCGGTTGCGCGGCAGGCCGGTATCGAGAACGGTGACCTTGCGGCGGGCACGGCCGAGCTGCAGGGCGCCGGCGAGACCGGCAAAGCTGCCGCCGATGATGATGACGTCATCCATAGTGATGGGCTCCGTGTTACGGTTGGAGGGGTGTGGGCTGGGCGTGTCGCGAAATAGCGTCCAGCGATACGCGCTCAAGACGGGCAGCGAGCAGGGCTTCGGCATCGGCGAGAAAGTCGCCCATCACTGTGTTGGCCGGCCGGACGATGCCGCATTCGATATCGCCGGGCGGCCCGGGGAAACTTGATTTGGAGGACAGGTTGAAATCCACCCGCTAGCTTGCACATTTCGGAAACTACATGGTATCGTAATTCAAGAATTAGGATACTGTCAAGGACTGGAATTGTCGTGACCGAAAACAGCCAGGGCCGGCGCGGCCGGCCCGCCAACGAGGCGCTTGGCCAAACGATACTCGACGCCGCTTGCGAACTCTTTGTGGAATTGGGTTTTCAAGCGACGACATTGGACAAGGTCGCCCAGCGGGCGAAGATATCCAAGCTCAGCATCTATCGGCACTTCGAGAACAAGGAGGCGCTGTACAGCGCGGCCATCGCGGCCGGCTGCCATCAGTTGTTTGCACCACAGGCCCTTCTTGAAGGCGTCGACGGTTCGGTCGACGATCAGCTCATGGCGGTGGGATCATCACTGCTTCGCACGCTGTTGAGCTCGGACGTCCGCAGTGTCGAAGCCATGATCATGGCCGACAAGACGAATCAAAAGTCGTTAAGCAAGCTCCATTACGAAGCCGGCCCCGCCCATGTCATCGCCCAAATCGAGGCCCTGTTGCGCCAGCTGCACGCGAAGGCGGTTCTGAACGTGCCCGATCCTCTCCGGTCCGCCCGCTTGTTTGCCGCGCTTTTCAAAGGATCCGATCTCCTGATTATCGCACGCTTCGATCAGGCGAGAGCAGAAGACGACAACGAAATCGAATCCTATTGCCGGTCGGCCGTCGCCATGTTCATCGCCGCGCACGGTGGCAACGACCACGCGGGCGGATAAGCATTTGATTGCTCCGGGCAGCTTGGCCGGGACCGTATCCAGGCGCTTCGTCATATTGGGCCGGCGCGCGGCCGAGCTTGCACAGATCGCGGCACCTCATCTTTCTCCCAACGATAAAAAGACGCTCGCATCTACCGCGGTCCAAGCTCCCGCCTGGATGCGGTCGACGCTTCTCTCCATCGCAGATCCGGCAGCAGTCGGGACAACATTTGATAGGTGATGCGACGGTGCCATCCGACCATGTGCTATCGGGTCCGGAACATCGATCGGTACCGCAGCCAAAGCGTACGCATCCGGTGAAGACCGCAGACGTGCGCATCCGGCAGCCAGGAGAACCTGAGCACCGGAGTGCTGGGGTCAAGCTTTCTTTGGGGAGACGC
>NZ_JAMYRK010000104.1:0-11974 GCF_040321335.1 Mesorhizobium sp. M0437 | reverse complement strand
GAGGCGTCGCTGACCCCGTGCTTGCGGCACAGATCGGCAACCGATACCCCGGCCTCATGTTCCTTCAAAATTCCGATGATCTGCTCTTCAGAGAAGCGGCTACGTTTCATGTCCTGGTCCTCTCGATGGGCCAGAACGAACTTCAAACCGGATTAGATAAGAGGGGCAAGGTCAGCAGCACAGCATGAGCCATGTGACGTTATTGACCGGGCCTGAGCGTCGTCGTCGTTGGCGTGAAGAGGATCAGTGCCGGATCCTGGCCGCGGCATTCGCGCCCGGGTCCACAGTGGCGGCGGTAGCGCGTCAGTACGATGTCGCAACCAGCCTGATCTATAAATGGCGCCGCACGGTGAGAGCCCGCGAGACGGGCTTTGCCGAAGTTGTCGTGGTTCCCGATGAGCCTGTCGCCGCTTCGGTGCAGGCGGCGCCCCTAGCGGTGATCGAGCTGGAGATCGCCGGCAAGGTGCGGCTGCGGATACTGCTGACCACGCCGCCGACACGTTGCTCCAGATATTTGTCGCAAATCGCGAACTGGCGGTCAGGGTAGGCGACGTGCTTAAAGGGCTTAAAGAACGTAGACAATCTCATCGTACAGAGTTCGCTGCGGAGCATGATTGGTTTGACCAAGTGGAATCATCGTTACGCTGGAAGGCGGCGGGTCAGTCTAAAATACTCGGCGCTCAAATAGGCCTCTACATACGAAGGCACCTTCAGATCAAATAGACCGTCCGAGACGCAGCTGCGCCGGTATTACATCCAAACTGCCTGAAAAACTACGTCTCTCATTCGGCGCACTGTCGCCTTTCCAACAGAATGAATCTGGCGAAGGTCATAATCTGTTGCGGCTGCAAGCTGTCCAACGGTTAAGAAGTTGGCCTCGACTAGCAGGGATATCTTATGAGGCGTAAGGCCATAAGGATATGCGGGGGACTTGGCGAGAACCTGAATTGGTTTAAGAAGGATAGCCAGCCCCTGTTCAATGGCCAACGGCGGCAGGGATATTGACTGAAAAGTCTGACCGGAGACATGAATTTCAGCAATCTCACCGGAGCCCGATATCCACTCTTCCATTGCTTCAATAGTGAGCCTTTGGCTTGGCATTTTGTCCAACAGGTTGCAAAGGTTCAGAGCAAATACCGCCCCTCTGCCGCCAGACTTTAGAGCCCTTGAGGCCTCCCGGCGGGCTACAAAGCCAAGATATTCAAGCACCTCAAAGATCTTTGAAAATTGCGCAATTAGCTGCCTATGGACAAGCACCCGGTCCTGAGCGCTCGTCCTTTGCCTATGGGAGGGTCGCACCGCGTGATCCACGATCGCTTCCATGACTTCCCGAGCTGGATTGATTAGTGGCTCGTAGACGCCGAGCTTCGGTGCCACCTCATCCATAAGAGGCCAATAATAATCCGTGGCCAAGGCAAGAAGGCAGGTATTAACGTCGGGAATGCTGATCTTCACAGTCGTGTCAAAGCGATTACAAGCCAGAATGAAACCGCGCATATTGCCCACAACTGCGCGGCCTATGATATTGGCGAATTGCTCAGGCGAGAGTCTGTCAGAGAACCGGTCCGCCGATGCAAGATGCGGGTAGCGCGCGCGCAACACATCAACAAAAAATTGCCTGTCGCGAGATATATCTGAACGGCTAATTTCGATGACCGTTGAGTCGTTGTAGACGTCGAATCGAGTTCCAAATTTAGTGACGCCAGGGTAGATTGATGCTTTACACGAAACTAAACTACTAGAAATTGTCCTAAAGAGATCGAAGAATACCTCAAGCGGCTTCTCGCGGCCGATATGTGCTGCGTCGTCGAAAAGCAAGACGACCCGCTTGTTAATTGATTGAGCTAACGCGACCAGGTTTTCTTGGAGTGAAGCTTGGTCGCTGACGGTAGGGAACGTATAGTGATTGTTGCGCGCGCTAAGTTCATCTTGTATTTTTTTCGAAAGGAGTTTGCAGAAGTGTCCGATGTACTCGTCTCCATCCGACTGCAAAAGCGGCAGGTAGCGTAGACTGACATAAACGGCTACGACGAGATTCGCCTCTGCCATCCTGCGATGCGCTTCTATCAACAAAGCACTCTTCCCACTGCCCCTGCCGCCTCGAATCAATACCGGGCCGTGTGCAACCAATTTCCTGATAATTTGATCGTCACTAGAAGAGAATTTATGAAGTGCTTCAAATTCGTTAGGGGGGCATTCCTCCGCTGCTAGTATTAAAGTGGAGTCAACCTCCTCTTCTGCTGGGCCGATCACGGAACGACTCCTCTAAAAGCGATATATTCTTCCACGGCATCGTCAGCTCGAATTGAGGCATATGCCGTCGGAACAAAATGAGAGGCGAGCCCTAATACCGAAAGATGCAGAAAGGTGTCCCTGATCAGAGTCTTTACAGTGATTTCGTCCATCTGAAGGGCGCTGCTGAAAAATTCCCAGTGCACCCCTTTCGACAATTGCGAATATAGCTGGGAGCATTTTCCTTTTGTGGAAGGTATAAAATCCTCGGGGTCAATTGTTAGGACGTCTTTCAAGGCCTCGTCGGATCGTGAACTGACATGGTCAAGCAAGCGATCCAATGCAGGCCTCCAAAAAATGTGGTCAATGTGCCTTGAGAAGAGCGAACGGCTTATTTTCGGCATATCATGGTCGGCGTCCCAAAGATTAGCTACTGGTTTGTCATCCGACAGCACATCGCTCGCCCAAGAAAAGGCGGATCTGACTCGTTTTCCGGGCACATATTCCGGCTGCGCTTGGAATTCACTCAGATAGAGTAAACGGAAAGGATCTAAGCGGCCGAGAAGTGCTGCCGCACCATTTTCGAGGATCACTCTGCTGCAAAACGGTCCAAAAGTTGTCGTATCCACCGACTGATCGCTACCCAGGAACTGAACCGCTCTTGTGGAAAAATCGGTGATGGATCCTTTGAGCTGCTCGAGCGCGCTCTTGCCAACGCCCGTATCAGTAGGCCTGCCACATAGCAGATTTGCCAAGCCCGTAATGGGTATGTTCGGTTCTGTAGGCTTGGGGGGTGCGCCAGCAGGAAGTAACGATTTCACTCCCCGGATCAATTTTCGCGCTCGTTCTCGCATATGCCCCCCGCTAGAACGCTAATCTAAACGAGGCTCATGGTCCATCGGTTGTATTCACTATTAGGCCGGGTCCCCAGTGGTGATGGTGGTCGGACAAACTAAGTGGGGCATGGCGTGATGACCCATGATACAGTGGACACGCTTGGCGTTGACGGCTGGCTTATCGGCGGCTCGCCTTTCCCGATTGAGAAGGGCGGCGATCCGCCGATAGCCATAGGTCGGCCGCTCACTGACCAACCTTCGGATGGTTGGCAGCACCTCTGCATCCTCGGACTTGCGATAGGGACCACGACGCTTCGACTTGCCGTTCAGTCGCTCGACTAGGTTGGAGCGGGAGACACCCAAGGTATCGGCCACCGTCTTCATCGGGAACCGTCCTTCGACAACAAGAGCGGCCGCGAGATCGGTTTTTTTGACTGGGCTTTGGAAAGGGCCTCGCGCAGTATCTCGGCTTCCAGCGTCTTGCGGCCGAGCATGCGCTCCAGCTCGCGCACGCGTTCTTCGAGCTTCTTGACTTCGGAATTGCCGACGACAGGTTCGTCTGAATCCACGGCGGCTGCCCCTGCCTCGCTCAAGAATCTGCGCCACCGATAAAGGAGATTTGGCGCAACCCCATGCCGGCGGGCGGTAGACGATACCGTGGGCTCGGCGGGCTTTGCTGATACGACCCAAGGCTTACTCGGCTGCCTCGTCCTAACTACGTTGAGGACGATTCCTTGGGTGTCTTGTTGCAAGGCAGCATATCTGGCAAGTTCCTCGCGTTTTGGGAGAGGGCCAACAACCATGAAATCATTTTACGTGGGCAGCGTGTCCGTCGCAGCAATGGTGACTTGTATCACCTCATTCGTTTCAACCACCGTCCACGCCGGTTCGAGCGCTTACGAAACTGGGTATCAGAAAGCCGCCTATTTGAATTGTTCTCAAACAGTTTACAACGAAGACGCATTCGGAAAATTTATGGCCCAAGACGGTAAATATATAAACACCCGCGATTATAAGCGTGGCTTTGCCGCCTTGGAAGCCGGCCTGAAAAGTGATCACCGCAGCAAAGTGTGCTTCGATGCCGCTCGCGCCAGCGGTTCGTGGACGGCCCGCTGACGGGTTTAACCAGCCCCATCGAACTCGACCTTTAGTTGGTTGCTCATCGGCTCTCTGTGTAACGGCGAATTCCTGCCAATATTCTGTACCGGTGCGTTCCCTTGCCAGATCGCAGCCGCGCTCGGCATGGCCTGCGTGCAACCGTTTTGGGCGATCACCCGCCGCACAGCACGCGCCAGACGTCGCTCCAGAAGTAGGTTATGGACGAAGCAATGGCGCCCGCTGCAATACCAGTGACACCAAGCGCGCCAAGCCACATCAGCCTCCAGCGCGTCACCTCGGCCGTGACTTCCTTAACGCTGGTCATGTCGCCATTGAGTTTGTTGACCGCGCGTCGGTGGCGCTCACGCGCTCCACCAGCTCGTCGGTCTTCTGATACATCTTCGCCCGGCTCGCGGCGGCTCACTGTTCCGATTGCTCGAGCTAAGGGCGGCTCGCGCGTCGCTATCTTTGATGTCGCGCCGGATCTCGGTGATGTCGCGCTGCATGTCTTCCGTAGCCTGTAGCAAGCCGCCGATTGTCATTCCCAAGCTTCTTGTTCCAGACGTCGGCATGTGCCCGCCTTCGACGCTTTAGCGCCAGCAGCCGCGGCGCTGGCCGTTGCGGTCATTGCCAATGACGCGCTCGTAACCAGGCCGATCAGCGCCACTGTGCCGGCCGGTCTAAGGCTGTTTTGAGGAACCCCGCGCAGCTCGGGCAGGCGTCGACTGGCATGCCACTCCCGCGCAGGCCAGAAACACAAAGATCATAAATCAGACATGCCCTGATTAACCCGAGAGTTCGCCTGGAATGGGACGGGTAAGCGTGTCGAAAAAGGCAACTTTTGGGTCACAAGCGGCCCGAAGATGGAGCGATTTTGCCGCAGAGTCTGAAACAAAGCACAAAGTTCTGAGCGAAGTATGACCACTATAGAACTTGGTCTCGCCGCCCTTTCTGACCACCAGGACTGCGTGGAAAGCGAACTGGAAACCGGCGGAACCACCACCGTTTGTAAACGGCGTTCGCATCCTCAGGGCCGAGCGGTATGCCCCTCATGACCTCATGATACCTTTTTCGTTCATGTTCTGCTGCTCATGACTAGTCCCGTCGTGGACCCTCCCGGCGTCGACAATTCGTAACAGCGGGGTATACCCTGAGGTGACGTAACATCACGCAGCCTAGGCGATGTAACATCTGGGTTGACAGCGACTATTTGTGACAGTGTAGCCTCGGGCTTAAACCTTGAGGTGACACTGCATGAGCCGGATTGGCTACGCCCGCGTCAGCACCGTTGATCAAGATCTCGACACCCAAATTGCCAAGCTGAAGGCCGAAGGCTGCGGTGTCGTTCGGTCGGAAAAGGTCTCCGGTGCCAGCCGTGACGGTAGAGCCGAACTCGCTACCATCATCGACTTTCTCCGACCCGGCGATGAGCTGGTCGTCACCCGGCTCGACCGGCTCGGCCGCGACACCCGCGACGTTCTCAACCTGATCCACGAATGTGAGCAGCGTGGAGCTTTCGTTACTGTCCTAGACCCACACGTCTCGACCCGTGGCGAAATGGGGCACGTCGTCCTGACGGTCCTGGGTATGGTCGCACAGATGGAACGGCGGTTTATCAAGGAGCGGCAGCGCGAAGGCATCGAAAAAGCCAAGGGCATCGGTGTCTACACGGGTGGCAAAGCACGTATCGACTACGAGCGGGTATTCGAACTCCAACGCTCCAACATGGGTGTATCCGAGATAGCGAAGACCATCGGCTGTTCGCGGATGCAAGTTTATCGTATATTGCGAGAATAGATTGACTATTGTAGCATCTACGACGTCACTGACACTGCGTGAAATAGAGAGGGTCAATAAAACATTCGACGAACGATGCCACAGGAACAGCATCCATTTGGCAACCTGCGCGCATCTGGTCAAGGCGCCAATGTGGAGGAGAACTCATCATGTCCCCCAAGTTTGCCGACGATATTGTTCGGCTCGCACACAGCTTGCCATCAACGATCTCTTCGATGTGCAATAGGACGTTGTTTGATGCAAACTTAACTCCACCCGGCGCAAAAACTTGGATATGAAATTGGTGTGGGAAACGTTGGTCGGCCTTAGCCATTTGCAAATTTCCCCAAGCCCGTATGACTACCGTAGGGAACTTAGGCGGCGGCAGAACTTCCGGAATGATTGCGGTGATCGGTGCCCCAGCATCCATACTTGCTTCAATCGATACTCTCTCCTTTCCGTTTCGTTTCACTCTGAACGGCATTTCGCCATTATTTTTCGTCGTGATATCGACGTCCGTTTTGCCTTTAATAGTTCCACCCTTAACTGTTAAATGTATGAGCGAATTCCTTGGCGGCCCGGAGACCCAGCGGCGTGTAAAAAATGTCGCGTCTTCGGCTGTTATGGTTTTCTTGTTAAAATAAGCAAAAAATTGGCTATCCCTCTGCATACACTCCAGCCATATTTGCGCCTTTTCGTTAGATACATCTGAATAGAGCGACCAAACAGACTCATCTCTGGTATATTGCTGTTTGAAATAGGAAAGTGTGCTTTGTCGGAATTGCGACGACGAATCGCTTTGGTATCCAAATTGAACTGGAACACCATATATGGGTACTGTAACGGAATAGTTGTCTTTTTTGGACTTGTCGTCCGCGATACTATTCTGAATAATTGAAAGCGTGTCCAACGCAGTTCGCGTATTATCCTCGAAGGCGCCTATCGTTGGGATAAGAACAGAGTCGCACTCGCTGGCATGGGCCTCGGGACAAGTCGTTATCGCTATTAAGGCAAGCGGAAAAAACAAAATGCTACGCATTTCATTTGTCCTTCGTCAGAGGACGATTTTAGCTCAATTTGTTCAGGCAAGGAAGGAAATTCGACCTTTTTCTGTTCCGGGTACCGACTCCGCTCGTCATAGCTAGTGGATAAAACGGACGATTATGTCAGAACGGCTAAGGTCCGACTTGGCAGTGGCGCTAACTGTGTGCTTCGGGGTAGTGCTTCTTGTGATGGCCTAGCAGGCTGTTGAAAAAGGCGCTCGCTGCAAGGTTCCGACCGTGATTTATTGGCTCCGAAGAGAGTCGGACGTGACGAGTGCGCGGCGGCGATGATCGGACTGGCGAACTGTTCAGATCCTATGAGGAGGGTGGATAGCGACCTACGCTGTGGCAAGGTGAGGTCGCGTAATCAACACCTTACCCTGGAGGCAAGCATGCCCGTAGCAGCTCACCAACCCAAAGCGCCGACCGCTATCCGCACCGATCTTGGCGCAATTTTCGTCTCGTTGGAATTGAGTCGCTCGAAATGGTTGATCACCTCGCTGTCGCCGGGTGGCGGCGAGAAGATGTCGAAACATTCGGTGGCGGCCGGCGATGTCGCCGGCATGCTGGCGCGATTTGCCGAGCTCAACAGGAAGGCGCAAGCGCGGACCGGGCGGCACTTTCCGATCATCGTGATCCAGGAGGCCGGGCTCGACGGCTTTTGGATCCACCGCGTGCTACAGGCCGAGGGGATCGAAAGCCACGTCGTCGATCCGGCGTCGATTGCGACCGCGCGCCGGCGGCGCCGGGCAAAGACCGACAAGATCGACGGCGAGGCGCTGGTTCGGGCATTGCTGGCCTATAAGCGGGGTGAACCGCGGGTGTGCGCGATGCTACGGGTGCCGATGCCCGAGGAAGAGGACCGCCGCCGCATCTCGCGTGAGCGCAAGGCATTGACGAACGAGCGCGTGCGCCACGTCAACCGCATCAAGGGCCTGCTGTTCAGCCAGGGCGTATCCGGCTACGAGCCGTTGCGCCGCGATCGGCGCAAGCAACTGGCGGCGCTTCAGACCGGCGACGGCCGGCCCTTGCCCGCACATTTGAAGGCGCAGATCGGCCGGGAACTCGATCGACTGGAACTGCTACTGGAGCAGATCAAGGCGGTCGAGGCCGAACGCGATGCCATGCTCGCTGCTGCGCAGGCCGTCTCGCCAGCACCGGCGATGCTGCTCAACCTGAAAGGCATCGGGCCGGAGTTCGTCATTGTCCTCTGGTCGGAGGGGCTGTCGCGTCATTTTGACAACCGACGTCAGGTTGCCGCCTATGCCGGCCTGGCGGCGACGCCCTGGAAGAGTGGGGCGATCGATCACGAGCAGGGGGTGTCGAAATCTGGCAATCCGACTCTGCGAACGACGCTGGTCCAGATGGCCTGGCTATGGGTGCGCCATCAACCGCAGTCAGCGCTCACCTTATGGTTCAAGGAGCGGGTGAAGCAGAACAACGGCCGGCTGAAGAAGACAATGATCGTGGCGCTGGCCCGCAAGCTGCTCGTGGCGCTGTGGAAATACATTAACGCCGGCGTTGTCATCGAGGGAGCGATCATGACGGTCGCCTGATGCGCTACACCCATCGAATTCTGCCATCTTCCAGGATCTGATCAGTCCTGGCGGATCCGAGGTGGACGAACCGGCACGTAGCGTGGCTTCAATCGCCGTTGTCTCAGAATGGTCTCGTCTTCCTGAGCCCCTGTCCGCCGCAAGCGGGATGTTGGTGCCGCTGTTTCGAACAGCGACCGTATATAAGTTGGATCTGGCTCGGGAAACGAGCCGCGTCATGCAATCGGGCTCAGACCATGGATACCGTAAAACCAACGGACCCAAAAAAGCGGAGCCCTAAAGGCCTTGACACTCCTCATATAAGCTATGTGGACCTCGAGGCGCGGCGACCGGCGGGAAGTTCGGTTGCAGAGACAAGCCAATTCCGCAATTCTAGGCGAATCTGCAACCTCTACAACATCACCACGTCCCAGGAGGCCATCCGCCAGTGGACCCGAGCCTTGCGGGACATACTAGGCAACCTTGAACCCTCAATTGACATGTACCCCAACCAGTTCGGCCCTGTGGTCCGCAACGCCTCGGACGGCGAACGGGAACTAGCTAGCCTGCGGTGGGGGATGCCTACGCTCCTGGAGCGCGTCAGGGGCAATGCCGACTCCGGCACAACCAACATCCGCAATCCCCAGTACGACCACTGGCAGCAATATGTCGGTGTCGAGCATCGGTGCGTCGTCCCGGTGACCAGCTTCGCGAAGCCCAGCCCAGTGAAGAACGAGAAGGACCCCGAGACCATCCAACGGAGCTGCTGGTTTGCCTTGAATAAGACCTAATCCATGAGTGCGAACAAAAAGGCGCATTCGTCACGGTGCTCGATCCGCATGTTTCGACGCGGGGCGAGATGGGCCACATCGTGCTGACGGTGCTTGGAATGGTTGCGCAAATGGAGCGGCGCTTTCAGAGAACAACAGCGCGATGGCATAGCGCAAGCCAAACGCGATGGCGTTTAAAGAGGTGGTAAGCCGCGGTTTGATAAGGGAAAGGTGATGGCTCTCCGTGATGAAGGCCAGTCCCCGACGCAAATCGCGAAGCTAGTAGGCTGCTCAAGGATGCAGGTCTATCGAATCCTCAATCAACATGCAGCGGGTTTCGAAGAAGTCGCGCTAACGAGCGGGTGAAACGGGGGCGATCCTTGTAGCCAGCGCAGCCGTGTAGATAAAACAGCAGCTATGGATTCACTTACCTCGATTGCATCGTTTCTTCGATCTCCATCATCACCGATGGGGTAGGGGTTGCACGATTTTCCGCTATTTTACCCTTCGCCTTGGTTGCCAGCGCCATCGGCTGGCTCTGGCCACCAAGGCGAGGGAAGCTACGCGAAAAGTCGACGTCGCACTGTTCTGCGACCAAAATAGAGGTTGCTAAATAGTCTGCGGCCGGTGATTGTAACGAGCTAGGGAGGCAATCAATGTTCACGGCGCAAAGTGCACGGCTTTGGGTGGTCGGGTACACTTTGGCGATTACTGCTGGGTTAATGATATTTCTGGCGCTCTCCCAGCAAATAGGCATGCGCTTCGACTTTGGAAGGCAAGAGAATTTTCGACTCATCGATGTGATCCTCCCCACCTTTCTCGGCTATTTGGGCGCCTGCGCTCATTTCATTTTCAATCCGAATGGCGGTCGTGAAATTGACCCGCGCAATTCGGGCCTGCTTCGAATGATGGTGCATGCGCCATTCTGGATATTCGCAGCGTTTGTGATCAGTCTCTTCTATGTTCATTACCAAACCCATTTACCGCAACCTCCTGATGCACCTCGGGTTGATCCACTGCAGTTCGATACGCTCAGCCGCTTTCTGTCGGTCGCGCTCGGCGTGCTTGCGGCCACTATCGGTATTATTTCGAGCTATTTGTTCGGAATCCCACCAAAGAGAATGGAAGACGCATCTATTGCTGACACTCCAGCGACCGCATCTACCCGAGGCCCCAACGATACCTGAGAGGTCCGCAAAAATGCATCGTTTAGCTTTCTTGGCCTTTTTCACCGTTGCAACGGTGCCCGCAGATGCCGAGACAATGGTACACTGGAATGACATCAGCATCCGGATTCCTCAGTCTTTTTCCTTTGAAATACGTGGTCCCATGAGGGAGGCGGATCGGCTAAAGAAGAAGGTTGTTGATTGCGCGTTGTACAATCTGCGGACCAAGTGCTTCAAGGAACGGAAGCTAAAGGCTGGTGAAGAGTATGGTGCGAATTTAACTTTTGTCCGCCCTGTCGCTTTAGTGCCGACCAGCGAAGATGTTGATGGGGTCATCTCCTACAGCAAATTCTATACGAGCCAGCCACCAGACGAATTTACTGACAAAGTGATCTCCGGCCTTGAGGAGTTTAGGTACGTCCCACCTGACGAGGATTATCTGAGGAACATACCCAATTCCTTTACCCCCCTTTCCGCCTTGGACTATCAAGATGTAGGCTACTCGCTCGCGTCCAGCACTGTTGGCGGCACTTCCATGCTGGAGCAGTGGCGATCTCTGGTTGGCAAGTTACCGTCACGTGAGTGTGTGGCGGATGACCAGCCCTGCTCCGTAACGTTGAAGGCGAGTGACGACGGACGGGAGGCCCTAGCTCTATATGCAGTATGATAATCTCACCTGGAGTCGGCAGTTTACCATCGGACTGTGAGATTGTTGCCTTCGAAGGAAAGGCAGGTTGGTACGTGGCGAGCTATCTTGGCCCAGAAAACTGTGGCGGCTGCGGGGCTGGCAGCGAAGGAGAGTGCGACTTTGTCACGACCGACGATTTTGACGCCATGTCAGCGAAAATCTCGGCCTCCATTGCCAATAGCAAGCTTCAAATGAAGCTAAAAATAGTCAAAAGACAATCTGACCGACTTGTTCTAGCTGGTAGTACGGATGCGGTCGATTCTAAGTTCTTCAAGGGGTATTACGACCGATCTAGCGCCTCGTTTTTGGTCTGGAAATTGGATGACCAGCCGAATGGGTACACGATTTATTCGCGTATGAATGTGCTCGTCAGCGCAGAGCCGAGCAAGATCGGAAAAAACTACCGCGATTTGGGCATAATGGAAGGCGACGAGAACCTTGCTTGGTTCCACAAGGAACTGACCAAGATTCTCGAGGACAGTCTGAAGGTCAACTTCAGTAGCTTCACGAAATGCGATGTGCTGTCGAACGAATGACCTGGAGTTTCTGCTCGGATTGACGCTACTCGACGGGAGCGCCCCTCGCTAGGAACCGGTGGTCCCGCATTGCGCCTGACGGCGGTGCTATCCTGATGCTCCTACGGCCGCCCCGCCCCGCTGCCTTGCTTGTTGCTATACGGCTGGCCTTTCTGTTGCTGGTCTGACCGTCCTCCTGACGACTTGCACTAAATTACATCGATACCCTCCGGCGAAGGCCGCCTTGCGAGAGGACGGCACGGTAGCGAGGCTGCGCTCTTAAGGTCGCCCTTACGAGCGAAGTTAGCAGCACAG
>NZ_JAMYRK010000103.1:0-12066 GCF_040321335.1 Mesorhizobium sp. M0437 | reverse complement strand
CCCCACCCCCCGGGGGGGGGGGCGCCCCCCGCCCCCACCCCCACCGCACGGCCCGCCGGCGCGCCCCTGGGCCCAAACCCGCACCGCGCCCCCGCAGCCCCGGGGCGCCGTTTCTTGCGGACCGTCTTCGTGGGAGGCGAAACGGCAGGTCCGCCGCATGCTTGCCGCCGGTGTTTGGCGGAGGAAGGTTCGGACGCGGTAGCTGCCTGAGCCCGGGTCGTCCGAGTGATGCCCCCATCCCCCGGACGAGCCACACCGCGTCCTATGCTCTGCTTAATCGATTTGGCGCGCCCGCGGCATGTTACCCGAGGTTACATGTCACTGTTACGCGACCGTTCCGGCCGATTTTCTGGCGATGTGTTGGTTTCGGGCAACAAAAAAGCCGGATCAATGAAGACCCGGCTGAGTTTGATTGGAAGTGCCTGTTAAGGCTAACCTCCAGAGGGGAACACTCGAGAGCGCTAATGGGAGGAGAACGCGCTCAGGAGATGATCTATATATGTGCTCTTCATGCCCAAGAAACAAGCATCTATTTTGCAACACTCACATGCAAAAAGGCGCCGGCTGTGGTCTAATCCGTCCCGAAGCGCAATAGGACCAGTTGAATCGCTGAAATACAGCCTGCGGCAAGGCAAAAATCGATCCACGGCCGCGAATCAGCAGCGATTCCTGCTCGGAAAATCGAAAAACGCAGGATGACGTGGAATCGTGCAGCACGCGTTTGTTTTTTCGGCAGCCAGACCTTGCTGGTGCATGCCGCCCAAAAGCCCGCCATCGAGCTTGACCTGAGGTGCGGCGGCTTGGGTTACGTGCCGGACAAGACCTGAAGCGCGTTGCAGGAGACCGTTCAAGGCCGCGCCCGTAAGGAGAGCTATATGCGAGCCACTTCGGCGATCGCCGGCAGCGTCATCTTCCTTGCTGTAGTGCCCGGCGTGGTCGCCGGACTGTTGCCTTGGCTGCTGACCGATCGCTATCGCCTGCCGTGGTCGAGACTGCCCGGTTTCGTTCCTGCGGGCTGGCTGCTGGTTGTCGCCGGCACAGCCATACTGCTGCACGCCTTTGCCCGGTTTGCCCTGGAGGGTCTGGGTACGCCCGCCCCGGTCGCGCCGACCGAGAGGCTGGTCGTCGGCGGCATCTACCGCCACGTCCGCAATCCGATGTACGTCGCCGTGCTGTCGATCGTCCTCGGCCAGGCATTGCTGTTTTCGAGCTGGACGGTCGCCGCCTATCTAGTCATCGCCGCGGCCGCCATGATCTCCTTCGTGAGACTATATGAGGAACCGACGCTTGCCCGCCGCTACGGTGACGAATACGAGGCCTACCGCCGTGCCGTACCAGGCTGGCTGCCCCGCCTGACACCTTGGCGCGGCTGAAGCAGGCTCCAAGGCAACGTCACCACGGCAGCGGGCCGTCCTCGTTCGAGAACGTGCCCGTCGGACCGTTCGCGTCGAGAAGCGCGAGGCGCACGGGCTCCCGCGCGGCCTGTTCGACTGTGCGCGGACCTTCGAAGTTGTTGAGCTCCGTCGCGGTGTAGCCCGGGCACGCAGCGTTGACCTTGATGCCGGTCTCCTCGAGCTCGATGGCGAAGGCGAGCGTCATCGCGTTGACGGCCGTCTTCGACGGGTTGTAGACGGCGCCAAACGACGTGCGGTACGGAAAGGCCGGATCCGCGTTCAATGTCAGCGAGCCGGCGCCGCTCGATACGTTGACGATACGCGCCGCCGGCGCCTCACGAAGGAGCCGCAGCATCGCTTGCGTGACGGCGACGATGCCAAACACGTTCGTCTCGAATACGGCGCGTACGTCGTCGAGGGAGGCAATGCTCGGGCGGCCCGAATTGATGATCTCCTCGAGCGGCCTGCCCGGCTTTCCCGCATGGGAGATGCCGGCATTGTTCACCAGCACGTCGAGGCGGCCGAGTTCGATGCGGATGCGCTCTGCCGCGGCGGCGATCGACGCCTGATCGGTGACGTCGAGCTGCAGGGCGTGGGCATCCTCTCCGATGCTATTTGCGGCTGCCTCGGCATGCTCGAGCCTGCGCGATCCTACGAGCACGGTAAGGCCGTTCGCCGCGAGGTCCTTGGCGATCTGAAGACCGATGCCCTTGTTGGCCCCGGTGACCAGGGCGACGGGTTTGTCCTGCATGGTAATCTCCTTTTGTGCACCGATGTGTGGCCAACACCGCTTTGCCGTGCTAGATATAAGTCAAACGGAACCACGTTCCACATATATCCGGAACAAGGTTCCGTTTGCAAGAGGTAATTTGATGGGCGAAAAAACGCCGAACGGCAAAACGGATCAAGGCGATGGTCTGGAACCCCGCGACCGCGCGGATCGCCACGTGCGCGCCGACGCACGGCGCAACATCGACGCGTTGCTCCGGGCGGCCATGGCGGTGTTCGCGACCTCCGGCGTGGAGGCTCCGGTGCGAGAGATCGCGGAAAAGGCTGGCGTCGGCGTCGGCACCGTCTACCGCCATTTTCCACAGCGCTCGGACCTGATCGTGGCCGTCTTCCGCAACGAGGTTGACGCCTGTGCGGACGCCGCGCCGATCCTGGCCGGAAAGCATGAGCCCGGTGAAGCGCTGGCCCTGTGGATGCAGCGCTATGTGGATTTCATCACGGCAAAACGCGGCCTCGCGGCAGCCTTGTACTCAGGCAATCCGGCATTCGACACTTTGCCTGCCTATTTCAACCAACGGCTCCGGCCCGCGCTTCAAACATTGCTGGAGGCGGCGGCCGCGGCCGGCGAGGTGCGCGCCGATATCGAGCCGGGCGACCTGTTGGGGGCGGCCGCCAGCCTTGCCATGCCGGCACATGGCGGCGGCCCTGCCCAGGCGCGGCGCATGGTTGCCCTGCTGGTCGACGGTTTGCGCTACGGCGCCAGCACGCTGGCGGATACGCGTTCCTAAAGCGCGTTGCGTTCGACCGACCTGATGCGACGCGCTTTAGGTTCTTGTTTGATGCATGTCCTTATCGCAAAACCGCTGCACGCTTTTGCGCGACACGCATTAAATCAGAACGACCAGCTGCGCGCCTTGGCGATGATGAAATCGCGGAAGACATGCAGCTTCGCCTGGTTCTTCATCGCATCGGGATAGGCGAAATAGGTATCGAAGGACGGCACTTCGGTCTCGGGCAGCAACTGCACCAGTCCGGAATCCTTGCTGACCACGTAATCCGGCAGCATGGCGATGCCGGCGCCGCCCTGCACCGCCCGCTTGATCGACAATATGTCGTTGATCTGCAGCGTCGGCACCCTTTGCCCGCCTTCGAAATCGCCGACCGTCTCCAGCCAGTTCAGTTCCGACAGATGCGCCGGCACCGGCACGCCGAAGGTGACGATGCGATGGGTTTTCAGCTCGGCGATCGAATTCGGCTTGCCATATTTGTTTACATAGGATGGCGCCGCGTAGAGATGGAAATGCACGGTGAACAGGCGGCGCTGGATGAGGTCCGGCTGCTGCGGCTGGCGCAGCCGGATGGCGCAGTCGGCCTGGCGCATCGTGAGATCGAGCTCCTCATTGGCCAGGATGAGCTGCAGGCTGACCTCGGGATAGAGCTCGATGAATTCCTGCACGCGCTCTGTCAGCCAGCCAGCGCCGAGGCCGACCGTGGTCGTCACCCTGAGCACGCCGGAGGGCCGGTCCTTGGTTTCGGTCAGTCGCGACTTGATGGTTTCGAGCTTCATCAGCACGTCGTGCGCCGTGCGGAACAGCATCTCGCCCTGCTCGGTCAGCACCAGGCCGCGGGCATGGCGATTGAACAGCGGCACGCCGACGTCATGCTCGAGCGCGCTGACCTGCCGCGAGATCGCCGATTGCGACAAATGCAGTGTTTCCGCGGCATGGGTGAACGACCCCGCTTCCGCCGCGGCGTGAAACACGCGTAGCTTGTCCCAATCCAACGCCATGATTTCCCCTCGTCCTGTTTTCTGGCGTCCGCCTGTTTTCGGCGTCTGAATGAAAAATCAGGCTTTTGCGCGGCTTTTCTCAGCCGCTTATCGAACAATCACTCCGCCGCTTCGCGGTGAACCTCGATCCCCGCCAGATATTTTTCCGCCTCGAGCGCGGCCATGCAGCCGAGACCGGCCGCCGTCACCGCCTGGCGGTAGATGTCGTCGGTCACGTCGCCGGCGGCGAACACACCCGGCATATCGGTGCGGGTCGAATCCGGCGCCGTCCACAGATAGCCGTTCGGCTTCTGCTTCAGCTTGCCGGCAAACAGCTCGACCGCCGGCGCGTGGCCGATCGCCACGAACACGCCGTCGACCACCAGATGCATCTCCTGCCCGGTCACCACGTTGCGCAGCTTCAGCCCTTCGACCGACGGCGGCAGCGGCGCCTTGCCGGGCCTGCCGGTGATCTCGTCGACCACCGTGTCCCAGATGATGCGGACATTGTCTTTCCGCAGCAGCCGCTCGCGCAGGATGCGCTCGGCGCGGAAATCGCTGCGCCTGTGGATGACGGTGACGCTCTTGGCCAGGTTGGAGAGATAGAGCGCTTCCTCCACCGCCGAATTGCCGCCGCCGATCACCGCGACGTCCTTGCCGCGGTAGAAGAAGCCGTCGCAGGTGGCGCAGGCCGAGACGCCAAAACCCATGAAGGTGTGTTCGCTCGGGATGCCCAGCCATTTCGCCTGGGCTCCGGTGGCGATGATCAGCGCGTCGGCGGTATAGATCGTGCCGGAATCGCCCTTGGCGCGGAACGGCCGCACGTTGAGGTCGACCTCGGTGATGATGTCGTTGACGATGTCGGTGCCGACATGCTCGGCCTGCCTGAGCATCTCGCTCATCAGCCATGGACCCTGGATCGGTTCGGCGAAGCCCGGATAGTTTTCGACATCGGTGGTGATCATCAATTGCCCGCCCTGCTGCAGGCCGGCGACCAGCATCGGCTTGAGCATGGCGCGGGCGGCATAGATCGCCGCCGTATAGCCAGCGGGGCCGGAGCCGATGATGAGAACAGGCGCGTGCTTGGTGATCATGAAAAACCTCTGCGGGGAGCAGCCATGGATTGTGGCATGAACTCTCGTCGATTGTTGCGCGTAATGTAAGTGTTGCCTGCGATGCCAGCAAGGCAAGTTGCCGTTCGTCCCCGGAAAGCTTCGGCGCCGGCGACGGCGACAAGCAACCCGCAGCAAGATGTGCGAAAATCCTCGATCCAGCGGATGGAATGGACAGCAAAGTCGTTTAATTACAAAGTCGCGAAGGATTCTTTCGCGTCACCACGGAAGCCACCATGCCGATCAAGGCCGATCTCGATGCCATCGACTGGAAGATCCTGCGCGAGCTTCAGCAGGACGGACGCATGACCAATGTCGAACTGTCGGGCCGCGTCGGCATTTCGGCGCCGCCGTGCCTGCGCCGCGTCAGGCGGCTGGAAGAGGCCGGCATCATCCGCGGCTACCGCGCTTTGCTCAACGCTCCGGCGCTCGGCCTCGACGTCGTCGCCTTCTGTCTGATCGGCCTGCATCACCAGGCCGACGCCGAACTCAAGACCTTCGCCGAGCGCACCCGCGGCTGGCCGATCGTGCGCGACGCCTGGATGGTGTCGGGCGAGTCCGATTTCCTGCTGCATTGCGTGGCGAGCGATCTCGGCACCTTCCAGACCTTCGTCATCGAGGAACTGGCCTCGGCCCCCAATGTCGATACGGTGCGAACCGCGCTGACCATCCGCCGGGTCAAGGACGAAGGACTGGTGGCGTTTTCGGCTTAAGAGAGCAGGCAAAGCGGCTGCGAAACAAAAAACCGGAAACAAAAAACCCGCCTCGGAGGGCGGGATCGTCGGTGGAATCATCACCATACCCAAATTAGTAGCATAGCTGCCGGCACAAAGCAAGAACAAAATTGCCTTCAGCTTTGAAGATTGGCTTCATTCCAGCTTGGGTTCCTCGCCCCACGAAAGTGGGGAGGTGGCTCGGCGAAGCCGAGACGGCGAGGGGAACCGCGCCCTACGAAGCCCCCGCTTCGCGGAGGGCGAGGAACCCAGGTCCTGAGAGTTCGAGGATCACCCTGCGTCGCAGAGGCGCGTTTCGACCATTTCGCACAAATGGTGGTAGAGGCACAAATGCCCCTGCTGGATGATCGGCGTCGAGGTCGAGGGTACGTTGAGCAGGATGTCCGAGAGCGGCTTCAGCTTGCCGCCGGTGTCGCCGGTCAGGCTGACAACCGTCATGCCCATCATGCGCGCCTGCTGGGCGGCGGCGAGGATGCTTGGCGAATTGCCGCTGGTCGAGATGGCGAGCAGCACGGCGCCCGCCGAACCATGCGCCTCGACCTGGCGCGCAAACACCGTGTCGAAGCCGTAATCATTGCCCCAGGCGGTCAGCACCGCCGCGTTGGCCGGCAGCGCGATGACGTTGTAGGCCTTGCGCTCCCTGAGGAAGCGGCCGACCAGCTCGCCGGCGATATGGATGGCGTCGCTGGCCGAACCGCCATTGCCTGCTATCAGCAGCGCCTTGCCCTGCGAAAGCGCGGCGACGACGGCGCTGACCGCCCGCTCCATCTCGCTGGTCAGGTCGCGCTCGACCATCGCCGAAATCGCGGCCGCCGAGCGCGCCAGGTAATCGTTCAGTTCGGACATGAAACCCTCAGTTCCCGGCGCGCAATCTGCCGATGGTGCCGGTCGTGCTCTTGCCGGCGACGAGGTCGACCAGCACGACGCGGCCGCCGGCCTTCTGCACGACATCGGCGCCAACCACCTGATCGACCGTATAGTCGGCGCCCTTGACCAGTATGTCGGGGCTCAGCGCCTCGATCAGCGAAAGCGGCGTATCCTCCTCGAAGATGACGACGGCGTCGACCGAGGCAAGTGCTGCCAGCACGCAGGCCCGGTCATGCTGGTCGTTGACCGGGCGCCCCGGCCCTTTCAGCCGGCGCACCGAGGCATCGCTGTTGAGGCCGAGCACCAGCCGGTCGCACTGGCTGCGCGCCGCATGCAACAGGCTGACATGGCCGGCATGCAGGATATCGAAACAGCCATTGGTGAAGCCGACGCTCAAGCCCTCGTCTTTCCAGCCCGCCACCAGCCGCACGGCGGCGGCGGCATCGAGGATCGCATCCAAGTGGGCGACCGGACCATGCGAGCGAAACAGCGCACCGGTGAGTTCCTCGATCGTCAGCCGCGCCGTGCCGCGCTTGCCGACGACAACACCGCCGGCGGCGTTGGCGATCGATCCGGCCATGACACGATCAGCCCCTGCTGCAAGAGCCAGCGCGAAGGTCGCGATTACCGTGTCGCCGGCGCCCGAAACGTCGAACACTTCGCGCGCCTGCGTGGCGATATGGCGGGCATCGTCCGCACCGATGACGCTCATGCCCTTTTCGCTGCGCGTCGCGACGACGAAATCGAAACCGTGCGCCGAAATCAGCTGGCGTGCCGCCGCCTCGATTTCGTCGTCGGCAAACACTGCGCGGCCGACCGCCTCGCCGAGTTCCTTGCGGTTGGGCGTGATTGCCGTCGCGCCGGCATAACGCGCATAGTCGCGGCCCTTCGGGTCGACCAGCACCGGCTTGCCCGCTTGCCGGCAGATCGAGATCAGCTCGCCGGCGACGCCGTCGAGCAGCACGCCCTTGCCATAGTCGGACAGAATGACGATGTCGGCGCGTGCCAGCGCTTCGCGAAAATGCCCGACCAATGCCGCGCGCTCGGCATCGCCCAGCGGCTTGATTTCCTCTTCGTCGAAACGCAGCACCTGCTGGTTGAGCGCGCTGAAGCGGCTTTTCGACGACGTCATGCGATCGGCATCCTGCGCCAGCCCGCCGGCGTCGACGCGAAAGTCGCCGAGCATGCGCATGAGGTTCTTGCCGGCCTCGTCAGCGCCGATCACCGAGACCGGTATGACGGCAGCGCCGAGCGAAACGATATTGGCGACGACATTGCCGGCGCCGCCCATCGCCAGCGTTTCGCCGCGCCCGTGCAGCACCGGGATCGGCGCTTCCGGCGAAATGCGCTCGATCACGCCGTTGACGAAACGGTCGAGGATGAAATCGCCGACCACCAGCACGGTGGCGCTGCCGAAGCGCGAAATGGCGCGGTGAAGAGGTTCGGGAGAGGGCAGCTTGATCATGTCAACGCGTGGGAGAGCCGATTTTCAGTGACGGGGGATTCGATTGGCAGGGCCGGCCGTTCATGGCGATGCCGATATACCGCAATTTCAGCCGACGCAACGGCAGGCCTTCGACCGGTCGCGGCGGCGCGACAATGCGTCAGCTTTTCTGCAACGCGACATGCACGCCCAGTCCGACAAGCACCGCACCGCCGGCGCGCCGCATCAGGCGCTGCGCCCGGCTCGACTGCCGCAGCCTGGCGATCACCGCGCCGGCCAGCACCACGCAAACAATGTCGGCCGACGAGAACATCAAATTGACGATTGTTCCAAGCACGACGAACTGCAGCCAGACCGGAAACGCTGCCGAGGCATCGATGAATTGCGGCAGGAACGCCATGAAGAAAATCGCCGTTTTTGGGTTGAGCACCTCGACGGCAACGCTCTCGAAAAAGGCGCGGCGGGCGGATTTCGGCTGAATTCCCGGCAAGACAACGTCGCCTTGCGCCTTGGCGCGAAACAAAGAAACACCGAGCCAGATCAGATACAGCGCACCGACCAGCTTGACCGCCATGTAAAGCACCGGCACGGCATGGAAAAGCACCGACAGGCCGACGGCGGCGGCGAAGACGTGTACGTAGCCGCCAAGATGGATGCCGAGCGCCGCCATCAGCCCGGACCAGCGGCCGCGCGCCATGGTTTGCGCGGCGGCATAGAGCATAGCCGGGCCGGGGATATAGGCGAAGATCGCCGCGGTGGCGAAAAAGGCGACAAGCAGTTCGGTTGACGGCATTACCTTGCTCCTGTCGCCGGTCGGCCGGCAGGCCGACTGAAACGTGACCTTTGCGGCGCCACTATGGCGCTCATCCGGCCGCCCAGCCACCTGCTTTGTCGACAGCCCGGCCCGCCTCCCCTATAAGGCCAGAATCCCACAAGGGCTACAACCGGCACAAGGTACCAGAGGCTTTCATGATCATCGTCACGGGCGGCGCCGGCATGATCGGTTCCAACATCGTCGCCGCGCTCAACGCCGACGGTTTCAGCGACATCCTCGTCGTCGACGACCTCACCGACGGCCACAAGATCGCCAACCTCGCCGATCTCGAGATCGCCGATTATCTCGACAAGGACGATTTTCTGGCGCGGATGGAGGCCGGGGACCTCGGCCGCATCGAGGCGGTTTTCCACCAGGGTGCCTGCTCGACCACCACCGAATGGAACGGCAAGTTCATGATGGAGGTCAACTACACCTATTCGAAGCGCCTGCTGCACGCCTGCCTGGCCCTGCGCGTGCCCTTCCTCTATGCCTCCTCCGCTTCGGTCTATGGCGGCGGCGCCGAGTTCCGCGAAGAGCCACAATGCGAACGGCCGCTAAACGTCTATGCCTATTCGAAAAAGCTGTTCGACGATTATGTCCGCCGCGCTGTCTTCGATACCGACCATTCGCCGGTGGCTGGCCTGCGTTATTTCAACGTCTACGGACCGCGCGAGGCGCATAAGGGCGCCATGGCCTCGGTCGTCTTCCATCTGTTCAACCAGGTCGAGCAAGGGCAGAACCCGAAGCTGTTCGGCGCCTATGGTGGTTTCGGGCCCGGCGAGCAGAGCCGCGACTTCATCCATGTCGGCGATGTCGCCGACGTCAATCTGTGGCTGTGGAAACGCGGTTCCAGCGGCATCTTCAACTGCGGCACCGGCAAGGCCCAGCCGTTCCGCGCCATTGCCGAGACGGTGATCGATACGCTCGGCAAGGGCCAGATCGAATTCATCGAGTTTCCCGACCACCTCAAGGGCAGCTACCAGAGCTTTACGCAAGCTGATATGTCCCGCTTGCGCGCAGCCGGTTACAATGGCCAGTTCCGCACAGTGGAAACCGGCGTCAGAGACTATGTCGAATGGCTGAAAGCCCAACGATCCTCGTGATCGGCCCACGCTGGGTGGGCGACATGGTGATGGCGCAGTGCCTGTTCCAGGCGCTGAGGGAGCTTCATCCGGATGCCGCCATCGACGTGCTGGCGCCGGCGTGGGCAGCGCCGCTGGTCAAGCGCATGCCCGAAATCCGCCAGCAGATCGACCTGCCGCTGCAATCCGGCACGTTCGAATTCCGCATCCGAAGGCGCTTCGGCCGGCTGCTGCGCGGCCGCTACGACATGGCCTTTGTCCTGCCGGGAAGCTGGAAATCGGCGCTGATCCCGTTCTTTGCCGGCATTCCGCGCCGCGTCGGCCATCTCAAGGAAATGCGCTACGGGCTGCTGACCGACATCGTGCCCTTGCCCGATCGCCTGAAACGGCGCACCGCGCAGGCCTATTTCAGCCTTGCCCGGGGCGGCGCGTTCCAGGCGCCGAAGCTTGCCGTCGATCAAGCCAACCAGGCAGCATTGTTCGGTCGTTTCGGGCTGACGGCGGGGAAATTCGTGGCACTCATGCCCGGCGCAGAATTCGGCCCGGCCAAGCGCTGGCCGAGCGAACACTATGCCGGGCTTGCGCGTGAGATGATGGCGAAAGGGTTTGGCGTGGCGCTGTTCGGATCGAAGAACGACGCCGGGGTGACGGCTGAAATCGCCGCGCTGGCTCCGGGCGCCGTCGATCTTGCCGGCCAGACGCGGCTCGAGGATGCCATCGACCTGATCGCCGCGGCGAGGCTTGCCGTCTCCAACGACAGCGGGCTGATGCATGTCGCCGCCGCCGTCGGCACGCCGGTCGTCGCCATCTACGGCTCAACCTCGCCGCAGAACACGCCGCCGCTCGCCGAGCGCCGCGAACTGGTCTGGCTCGGCCTGTCCTGTTCGCCCTGCCACAAAAAAATCTGCCCGCTCGGTCATCTCAACTGCCTGAAGACGTTGGAGGTCGAACGCGTCGTGGCGGCGGCGGAGCGGCTGCTGGAAATGCCGGCCGCCGCATGAAAGTGCTGATCGTCAAGACATCGTCCATGGGCGATGTCATCCACACCTTCCCGGCGATCGAGGACGCGCGCCGCGCTCGGCCGGATATCTCCTTCGACTGGTGTGTCGAAGAGGCATTTGCCGGCATTGTGGCGCTGCATCCAGCCATCCAGACCATCCACAGCGTGGCGATCCGGCGCTGGCGCAGGAAGCTGCTCGAGCCCGGCACATGGCGGGAAGTGATCGGCTTGCGCCGCGCCTTGCGCGATTGCCGCTACGACCTCGTTCTCGATGCGCAAGGCTTGCTGAAATCGGCGCTGGTGGCGCGGCTGGCGGCAGCGCCGATCGCCGGCTTCGATCGGTCGAGCGCTCGCGAGCCTTCGGCAAGCCTGTTTTATGGCCATCGCTACGCCGTGCCGCGCGGCCTGCATGCCATCGAGCGCACGAGACGGCTGTTCGGGCTGGCGCTCGGCTACGAACCGGATTTTTCCCGGCTTGAATCGGGCATCGCGCCGCCAGCCGGAAAATCGACTTTTGTCGGCGAAAAGACCGCCTTCCTGCTGCACGGCACCAGCCGCGAGGACAAGAAATGGCCGGTCGCGGACTGGATCGAAACCGCCCGTCTGCTGGTGGACAAGGGGATGACGCCGGTCACCACCTGGTCGAACGACCGGGAAAAGGCGGTTGCCGAAGCGATCGCCGGCGCCGTTTCGCAAACCGTGGTGTTTCCCAGATCGCCGCTTGCCGAGATCGCCGCTGTCATCGGCGGCTCGGCGCTGGTCATCGGCGCCGACACCGGCCTGACCCATCTCGCCAGCGCTTTCGGCCTGCCGACGGTGGCGATATTCCTCGCTACCGAGCCTGGCCTGACCGGCCCGCGTGGGCCATTCTCATCGACGCTGCTGGCCCCACCTGGGAAGCGTATGATGCCAGCGGAAGTGATAGCGGAAGCTGAAAGGCTTGTGGAGCGCCAGACGCTTGATCAGGCCGGTGGCCGCTGATTTGCTCAATCAATTCAATCGGAAGGTCAGCGCTGCCCCCTTCCCTTCTCCCCTTGTGAGATCTTTGCACAGAAGCCGATCAGTGATTCTGTTGTGAGGTTGGAGCAGGGAGATTCGCGATGGTGGATCGTGTTCTGG
>NZ_JAMYRK010000102.1:0-12781 GCF_040321335.1 Mesorhizobium sp. M0437 | reverse complement strand
TGAAGAAAAGCTGGCGCGCATTGTTGTGCCAATGCTGCAGGCATGGAGTGGTATCCGATACCAAATCGCAGAGCTGAGCAAGCAGCTGGCAGCGAGTTGGCCGGATCCTCCACCGCATAGCCATCGCCTGTGGCCCGCGGGTTCCTTCCTCGGGGACTTTCGTACGCCTGCCGGCGCCCGAAACTCTTCACGAAAGCGGAATGGCGGCTTGGAGGCTTGGAATGTGAGAAGCGGACGTTCAGGCGCCCCACGCATCGACGCGATCTGACCCATTCTCGGAAGTCGGGCCGGATAGACTCCAGGCCAGATTACCAATACAATCCCAGGTGCTGGGTTTCTGAAAGTATTCAACCCACATGGCCGAGATTCGAACCCAACGCCGCCTTGCCGCGATTCTGGCTGCTGATGTCGTTGGCTTTTCGCGCCTCATGGAGCACGACGAGGCTGGCACACTGGCCGCTCTCAAAGCGCGGCGGCGCGATGTTCTGGTTCCATTGGTTGCCCAGTACCACGGCCGCGTGGTCAAGGTGATGGGCGACGGTGTGCTGGTGGAATTTGGCAGTGCGGTTGATGCCGTCCAATGCGCCGTCGAATTACAAAAGGGTTTTACCGGGGCCAACGAGAGCGTGGCGGAGGCCTACCGCATCGTCCTGCGTATCGGCATCAATCTGGGCGACGTCATCGTCGAGGGAAGCGATCTCTATGGCGACGGTGTCAACGTGGCAGCCCGGCTGGAGGGTCTGGCTGAGCCCGGCGGCATCTACGTCTCCGCCACCGTGCACGATCATGTCACCGGCAAGCTGACATTGGCGTTCGACGATCTCGGCGAGCAGGCGCTCAAGAATATCGCAAAGCCGGTGCAGGTTTACCGCGCCGGAACAGGGGGGATCGGCAAACGCGCGGTGCAACCGGTGCCTCAACTCCTGGATAAACCCTCGATCGCGGTTCTGCCCTTCGTCAACATGAGCGGCGATCCCGAGCAGGAGTACTTTTCCGACGGCATCACCGAGGACATTATCACCGACCTTTCGAAGGTGTCCGGACTCTCCGTCGTCGCGCGCAATACGGTCTTCACCTTCAAGGGCAAGGCGGTATTAATCGAGGAAGTGGCGAAGAAGCTGAATGTCGCCTACGTCCTGGAGGGAAGTGTACGCAAGGCTGGAGGACGGGTGCGCATCACGGCTCAGCTAATCAATGGTCGTGGCGGCGACCATATCTGGGCCGAGCGATATGACCGGACGCTGGACGATATCTTCAAACTGCAGGACGAGATTTCCAAGACTATAGTCGATGTCCTCAAAGTGAAGCTGTTGCCTGAAGAACTGGAGACTATTACAAACCGCTCGACCGACAACCCAGAGGCTTACGAGACGCTGTTGATGGGCAGATCGTTCCTCAACAGGGGAGTCGAGACGAAGTTTATCAAAACAGCGCAGCGACTGTTTGCTAGAGCTGTTGAAGTTGACCCAAATTATGCGCGCGCTTATGCCGCTTTGGCTGATTGTGAGTGGCTTCTGTTGACTTGCAACGATCCCGACGCCAGCTTCGAGGCAGTCCTTTCCAACAGCTCACGGGCGCTCGAACTTGAGCCAGGTCTCGCTGACGCCCACGCATCACGTGGCGGGGCCTTGTTCGTAAATGGCCGGTATGCCGAGGCGGAAGTGGAGTTCGAGCGAGCTTTAGAGTTAGACGCCAGTTCTTCCGATACCTATTTCTCTTACGGCCGGAATTGTTTCATTCAAGGTCAATACGAGAAAGCTGCCGGTCTGTACCAGCGTGCCGTATCGTTGTCACCCGATGACTATCGGTTCTGGACCAATCTAGGGATGGTCTATATTTCACTTGGCCGCAGCGACGACGCCAAGGAAGCAAAAAGGCAAGGTGTGCTGCGAGTGGAAAAGGAAGTCAAAGCGCATCCCGACAATGCCACCGCGCTATGTTTCGGGGCCACAATGCTGGCGGAACTTGGCGAGATTGAACGCGCGCTGTCGTGGGCCTCCCGTGCTGAAATGTTCGCCGGAGACAACATTGCGGTTCAGTACAACATAGGCTGTTGTTATGCGAAGTTGGGCAAGACGGAGCAGGCTATCGATTGCCTGGAACGTCAGCTAACTGCATCACGTGCCTACCTCATTTTGCGCATGCCATGGATGCGTCAGGATAGCGACCTCGACTCGCTCCGCGCTCATCCCCGTTATGTCGCGCTTGTCAATCGGATGGGGGCCCAAATAGTCGCGACTGGAGCTCGAATATCAGCAGGCCACGAGGAGAGTGAAGCAATGACCCTGAATATGATGCCCAGAAAATGAGTTGGTTGAGGGCAGGCCCGTTCCTGGCGCAACTACGCCCTCAAGCGCCGTCGCCGGTAGTGTCCGCTGTAAGGCGGTGGCACAACTAACTTTAACGGCCGACATTGGCGCAAAGCATTCGCGGCTCCAATCGGGAAGTGAAGCCGCTGTTGGTCAGACCTCCGTTGCCTCGGCAAGTTCAAGGGCATCCTCGACGTCGACACCGAGATAACGGACCGTGTTCTCGATCTTGGTGTGGCCAAGCAGGATCTGGATGGCTCGAAGATTTCCCGTCGCCTTGTAGATGATGGACGCCTTGGTGCGTCGCAGAGAATGCGTGCCGTATTCCTGGGGTCTAAGCCCGATCGCCGCGACCCATTCGTCGACGAGACGGGCATACTGTCTCGTGCTCAGGTGAGCTGCGCGCTGCGCGGTCGATCCTGCTCGGAAATGCATAGTCATCAACGGTCCCGCCGCGTCGTTCCAGCGTTCCAGCCACACGAGAAGGCTCGCGCGAGCGTCACCCATCAACTCGAACTGCACTGGCCGCCCCGTTTTCTGTTGCACTACCATCGCGCGGCTGCGGATTTCCGGGCCGATTACAAGAGTGCCGATCTTGATCTTAACGAGATCGCAGCCCCGAAGCTTGCTGTCGATCGCCAGATCGAAGAGCGCTCGATCGCGCAGGCGCTGCTCCCGATCAAGGAAGAAACGGATCGCCCATATCTGCCGAGGCTTAAGAGGGCGTTTCGTGCCAACCTTCATGCCCGCATTCCAAGCGCAGTGATTGGTGGCAACGGGGTCGTAGTGTGAATTTCCCATTTCGTTTCTCCTTCGGTCATGATTGGCCCCAGGAGGAACGCGTATGGCCTGTCAGGGTCTGGGCCGGGAGCGCACTGACAGCTCTCAGCTGCCGATCTTCAAGAGCGGACGTTCAGTCCGGTCGCTTTCTAACGTCCCGAAAGCTAACTTCCGGCGGGATCGGAAATGCTGACTCGATCCGGTGTCAATATGTGTCGTGACCTGACCGCTGAGCCGCCCTTCATCAGCCCATTTCGCTGCTCGATAACCGACCCTTCACCGCAACCAGCGTTCCTGATCCCAAACCGGACATTGCGAGCGTCACCCCCGCTTTGAGCGATCGCTCTAAATCGCGAGGACGGGAGTTCAACGAAGGGGGCGCGTCCGACAGGCTGGCCTGTTTCCTCGAGTTATGCATTATGGAATTCTAAATTATCCGGGCATCAATCTGAGTTTTGAGTTGAAGACGAGCGTCGCACTCTCCTTCGGGTCGTTTACACTGGTGCCCGCCGAGCGCATGCTACTGCAGGGCGATCAAAGATTGAAGATCGGCAGCCGTGCGCTGGACATCCTCATCGTCCTGGCGTCGCGGCCCGGCGAAGTCATCTCTAAGGATGAATTCGTCTCGCTGGTCTGGCGGAACACGTTCGTCGAAGAAAACAACCTGCGCGTTCACATCGCATCGCTCCGCAGGATTCTCGGCGAAAGCAGCGACGCTCCGCAATACATCTCCAACATCCCCGGCCGGGGCTACAGCTTTGTGGCCGCCGTCTCTCATAAGGCGGCCCCTGTCAGTCTAGAGGGGCAGCCGGCCTTTGGCGGCAAGCCGTCGGTACCCCGTCTTGCGAACCGAGTTATCGGCAGGGAGGCGGTTATTGATCTGCTGGAGCGACAGATGCCGAAGCAAAGGCTGCTTACGGTCGTAGGACCAGGTGGTATTGGAAAGACGACGGTGGCAATCGCGCTTGCGGACCGTCTCAAAGACCAGTATCCGGGCGGGACCGCATTTGTGGATCTCGCTGGGATTTCGAACGGAGAACTGCTCACCGGGTCGATTGCCGCCAAGGCAGGCTGTGTGCTCTCGTCGTCTGATCCTCTTGCCGAGCTTGCCAGACAGCTCAACCACCGCTCGATGCTGCTCATCCTGGATTGTTGCGAACATCTGATTGACGAGGTTGCGGTGGTCGCGGAAACCCTGATCGCCGAGACGCAGCAGTTGACCATCCTTGCGACCAGCAGGGAACCGCTTCGTATCCCAGCCGAATGGGTTCTTCGCCTGCCACCCCTGGACTGTCCAGGCACCAACGAAGCGCTCGACGGCCCGGCTGCGCTGCGTTTTCCGGCAGTCCAGCTTTTCGTCGAACGCGTTTCAGCCAGCGTCGGCGGCTATTTCCTAAGCAACGCCGAAGCGCCGATCGTGGGCGAGATTTGCTGCCGGCTCGACGGCATCGTGCTTGCCATCGAGCTGGCCGCCGGGCGTGTGGACACCTTGGGCATTGCAGGCGTCGCGGAATCGTTGCGGAACAATTTCGACATCCTGACGCGCGGACGGCGCACGGCGCTTCCACGCCACCAGACGCTGCGCGCGACGTTGGACTGGAGCTATACGCTGCTCTCGTCGACGCAACAGTTCGTCCTTGCCCAGCTATCGCTGTTCAACCAGGAATTCACGCTCGAAGCGGCGCGCGCCGTTGTATCGGGCGAAGGGGCGGTCGATGTGGAAGGCAGTATCGTTGACCTCATCGCGAAATCGCTGGTGGTCGCCGACCGCAGCGCCCATCCCATCCGCTACCGCCTGCTCGACATGACGCGCGCCTATGCGGCGAAGAAGCTTTCGGCATCCGGCTTCGAGAACGAGGCGTCATACAGGCATGCGACCCACTACCGCACGCATTTCGACGATGCCGCGCGACAGTGGCAGGTCGCGCAGGAGCCGGTATCCCCGGAAATCTACAGCCGCGACATCGGCAATCTGCGGGCGGCCCTCGACTGGTGCTTTTCGCCAGCAGGCGAGAGCGCGATGGGCGTTGCGATGACGATCGCGGCGATCCCATTGTGGTATCAGCTGTCGCTCGTCGACGAATGCCTGTCGCGTGTCCAGCAAGCGCTGGACTGGCTTGAAAAGCAGCCGGAAGCCGACAAACGGAGCCTGATGCAGCTGCATGCGGCATTGGGTTTTCCGCACATGCGCGCGATTTCGGGCCGACCCAGCGGCGCTGAGGCGTGGACGCGCGCGCTCGAGATCGCCCGCAAAGTTGACGACGTGGACTTCCAGTTGCGTGCCCTCTGGGCACTCTGGGTGGATCGAACCAACAGCGGCGAACCCCGCGCCGGGCTCGAGATGGCCGAAGCCTTTCTCATACTGTCGGAGCGGTCGACCGACGACGCCGATCGGCTTATCGGCGAGAGGATGAAGGCCAGGTCGCTGCACCTGCTTGGCGACCAGACCGGTGCGGAGGACCATGTGCGGCGCATGTTGGCCGCCTATAAAGCGCCGGCTAACAGAGCACACCTTGCGCGCTTTCAATATGAGCAGCGCATTACCGCTCGCATTACGTTGGCGCGTGTGCTGTGGCTTCGCGGTAAGACAGACGAAGCTCTGCGCGAGATAGACGACCTTATCGAAACAGCGATTGCCGCAGGCCACAATCTTACGCTTTGCCACGCGCTGTCGGACGCGGCCTGTCCGGTATCGCTGATGGCGGGTGATCTGGCACGCGCCGAACGCTACACTGAAATGCTGCATCGACGCACGAGAGATCATGCGCTCGATGTCTGGCATGCCTATGCGGAGTGCTTCGAGGGCGACATCCTGATCCGGAGTGGCGAGGCGGCGACAGGCGTCACCCTCGTTCGCGAAGCTCTCGACCGATTGGATCGCGCGGGATTCTATCTCTATCAAACCGTCTTCCAGTCAATCCTCGCCTCCGGGTTGACGAGGCTTGGCCGAGAACCGGAAGCCATGGCTTTGCTGGATGGCGCACTGTCGCGATGTCAAGTTAGCGGCGAGGCTTGGTATTGCGCTGAGCTGATTCGCCAGAAGGGCGTGATCTTGGCCGGGCAATCCTCGCGCCGGCCCGACGCCCGGGCGCTCTTTGAGCGCGCGATAACGATTGCCCGTGACCAGGGAGCCACAATCCTGGAGCGACGTTCAGCCGACAGTCTTGCCGCGCTAAACAGGCACGTTAGCACCGTTTAGCATCGATTTACTGGTTTACACCGCTCTCCTGCGCGACTGTTTCGGCACCGAACGAAGCACACACTATGCCAAGGAACAGAGCGATGAACTCAACCCGCATTACCTCCTTTCGTCGAACTGTCGTGGCCGGCCTGACCAGCACCGCACTGCTCTCTGTTCTGACAACTGCCGTGCTGGCCACGCCAACAACTCCGGTTCAGCAAAATCAGGCAGCGGCATGCGGCGCCGCTTGCGTGGAGACGCAGACGCTCGATGTTGGCGGCATCGCCTACCCGCGTGAGTTCGGCGAGGAGGTCATCCGCTTCTTGGGCGATGAGACGCGGCCATGAGCGCCTTCCAATCCTCCGCTTCTTTCACCCGTCGCGACGTGCTTGCGGCAGGCATGGCCAGCGCCGCAGCGACGCTACTGCCGGCGAACCCAACCCAGGCGCTCTCGGCGGAAGTCGCCACCCAAACCAGAAAAGGAAAACAGACCATGGGCTTCATCACCACCAAGGACGGCACCGAGATCTTCTACAAGGATTGGGGGGCGGGCCAGCCGATCGTCTTCCATCACGGCTGGCCGCTCAGCGCCGACGACTGGGACAATCAGATGCTGTTCTTCCTGGAAAATGGCTACCGTGTCATTGCGCATGATCGCCGGGGCCACGGCCGCTCGACCCAGGCCGCCACGGGAAACGAGATGGACACCTATGCCGCCGATGTCGCGGAGCTGGCCGAGGCGCTGGACCTCAAGGAAGCCGTCCACATCGGTCATTCGACCGGCGGCGGCGAGGTCGCGCACTATGTGGCGCGCGCCGAACCGGGGCGGGTTGCCAAGGCGGTGCTCATCGGGGCGGTGCCGCCAATCATGGTGAAATCGGACAAGAATCCAGGCGGCCTGCCGATCGAAGTGTTCGACGGATTCAGAGCAGCGCTTGTCGCGAACCGCGCTCAATTCTACATCGACGTTCCTTCCGGCCCCTTCTACGGCTTCAACCGGCCAGGCGCGAAGATTTCGCAGGGTCTCATCAAGAACTGGTGGCGGCAGGGCATGATGGGCGGCGCGAAGGCGCACTACGACTGCATCAAGGCCTTCTCCGAGACAGACTTCACCGAGGATCTCAAGGAGATCGACGTTCCGGTGCTGGTCATGCACGGCGATGACGACCAGGTCGTTCCTTACGCGGATTCCGCGCCGCTTTCCGTCAAGCTGCTCAAGCGTGGCACGCTGAAGACCTATGAGGGTCTGCCGCACGGCCTGTGCGCTACGCATCCCGAGATCGTAAACCCCGACCTGCTCGCCTTCATCAAAGGTTAGCTGGCAGCGGAAGCGGAGACTTGCCGTGAATTCAACCAGCACGTCGACCTACCGACGCTCGTCCTGCACGGAGACGACGATCAGATCGTCCCGATCGCGGATTCGGCGCTGCTGTCGGCGAAGCTGATCAAGAACGCGAAACTGAAGGTGATCAGAGGTGCACCGCACGGTTTATGCACCACACACAAAGACGAGGTGAACGCGGAGCTCCTCGCCTTCATACGCAAAACGGCCTGACTCCCCGCATCCTCCCCCCACAGGCCGTTGACTGCGCTACGCGGGCAACCGCGTGCCCGCGTAGCGCCTTTCCTCAATAATCCCGGCAGCCGCCGGACAAAGGAGATCAAATGTTCACTTTCAATACCCGCCGCACCGCACTGGTGTTTGCTGCTGCACTGCTTTCCTCGAGCCCAATGCCGATGATGGTCAATGCCCCTGTAAGCGCCGCCGCTGAGATCGTGGACTCGACCACCCACTACCACACCGTCAAGATCGGTGGCGTCGACGTTTTCTATCGTGAGGCAGGGCCGGCTAACGCGCCGGTTGTGCTTCTGCTTCACGGCTTCCCGACCTCTTCACACATGTTTCGCAATCTGATCCCGGCGCTTGCCGACCGCTATCACGTGATCGCGCCCGACTACCCGGGATTTGGCGAGAGCGCGGCACCTGATCACACCAAATTCGCGTACACCTTCGCTAACTACGCCGATCTGGTGGATGGCTTGCTCGGGCGACTCGGCGCGAACAACTACGCGATGTACGTCATGGATTATGGCGCTCCGGTCGGATACCGGCTCGCGCTCAAACATCCGGAACGGGTAACCGCCTTGATCGTGCAAAACGGCAACGCTTACGAGGAGGGCCTGAAGGAATTCTGGGATCCGATCAAGGCCTATTGGGCGGACGGTTCGGCCGCGCATCGGACGGCGCTGAGTTTCCTTGTCACGCCTGCCATCACGAAATTCCAATACACGGACGGCGTAGCCGACGTTTCCCGGATCGACCCGGACAATTGGGAACATGACCAGGTGCTGCTCGACCGTCCCGGCAACAAGGACATTCAGCTCGATCTCTTCCACGACTATGGCAGCAACGTCCCACTCTACCCGAAATTCCAGGCATTTTTCCGCGAGCGCAAGCCGCCAATGCTGGTCGTGTGGGGCAAGAACGACAAAATCTTCCCCGCCGATGGCGCCGGCCCATATCTTCGTGATTTGCCAGGAGCCGAGCTTCATTTGCTGGATACCGGGCATTTCGCGCTCGAAGACAAGCTGGACGAGATGGTTCCGCTTATCCGGGACTTCCTGGACCGCAAGGTGGTTACTAACTGAGCCGGCGTCAGCCGCGATCTGAGCGCTGGCGGCGTTACGGCCGCCAGCGGATGGCCGGAAAACGCCCGCCAGAATTTACTTTCGCCTCGCGGCTTTTGCCTGTGCTGCCTGGCCGCCTCCCGGCGCTCGATGGGTGTGCTCAGTCGAAACCTGAGCGCCGTCAATGAGGTTCGCCCGCCAGCCGCAGGCGCGGACCATACCGTCTCTCTTCATCGCCGCCGCGGCCAACTTGGATCAGGAGATTTCGTGACGAGCAAGCTCAACGGAAAAGTCGCAGTGATCACCGGTGCAACGAGTGGCATCGGTTTGGCCGCGGCAAAACGGTTTGCGGCGGAAGGCGCCCGTGTATTTATGACCGACCGACGAAAAAAGGAACTCGATGCGGCCGTCAACGAAGTTGGCAATGATTCGCGAGGCATTCAGGGTGACATAGCGAATCTAGCCGATCTCGACCGCCTTTTTGAGATCGTGAAGGATGAGGCCGGCGCCATCGACATCCTATTCGCCAATGCGGGTGGCGGCGAATTTTCCGCTCTTGGCGCTATTACGGAAGAACATTTCGACAGAACCTTTGGAGTCAACGTAAAAGGCACGCTCTTCACAGTCCAGAAGGCGCTGCCGCTTCTCCGTGACGATAGCTCGATCATCCTTACTGGATCGACCGCTGCGACCACTGGCACGCCTGGGTTCAACGTGTACGGCGCCAGCAAGGCAGCAATCCGCAACTTCGCGCGCAGTTGGATACTCGATCTGGCCGGCCGAGGGATCCGCGTCAACATACTTGTTCCCGGCGCGACCTCTACTGCCGGCTGGCACGAGCTCGCGCCATCCGAGGAGGCACACAAAGAGATGATCCGGTTCGTGTCGACAAGAACGCCGTTAGGGCGTCTCGCTGACCCCGACGAAACCGCAAGCGCGGCCCTCTTCCTTGCTTCCAGCGACAGCAGCTTCGTCACGGGAAGCGAGCTGTTTGTGGATGGCGGCTCCGCGCAGATCTAGATTTCAGGTTACGTCGTGGGGACCGTGACACAACCGCTTGCCAATCGGAACACTGACTGAAAAGAGAAAGATCATGCCTGAACAACGCCCGCCGCTGCCGCCATTCACCCGCGAAACCGCCATCCAGAAGGTTCGCAGTGCAGAAGATGGCTGGAACAGCTGCAATCCCGAACGCGTTTCGCTCGCCTATACTGTTGACAGCTATTGGCGCAATCGCTCGACTTTTGTGCAGGGACGCGATGCTATCGTCGCCTTCCTGACCGGCAAGTGGGTGCGTGAACTGAATTATCGGCTGATCAAGGAACTTTGGGCCTTCACGGACAACCGCATCGCCGTTCGCTTCGCCTATGAATATCACGACGATTCCGGCAACTGGTTCCGTGCCTATGGCAATGAGAATTGGGAATTCGACGAAAACGGCCTGATGCAAAAGCGCTTTGCCTGCATCAATGATTTGCCAATTCAGGAATCAGAACGCGAATTGTTCTGGGACCGTTCCGGACCACGTCCGGCCGATCATCCGGGCCTGTCGGATTTAGGATTGTAATCGTCGGAGAAGGTTCGAACTTTATTCCGGTTCTTGCCGAGATCCTCCGCGAACATGGCTTCGAAGGCGCGAGCCGCCATCCGCCAGAAGAACGGACTCGGGGAAATCTCGAAGTTGGCCCCACGGATCTGCCAAATCGTCCGGGTTCTCGTGCCATCTAGCACACCATCTAGCGGCTCTCAGGGAGCAATGAATGGCCCACAAATTCGCCGAAATCGGGTTCACTGACGCAGTGAAATCCGTGCAGCAAACGATGGGCAGCCGCAGCGCTTATGCACGCCGTGAAGTCGGTTCCACCGGCAACGTCGCCACGGACAGCCGTATTTCGCTGCTGCTGATCGACTCTCCGAACAGGCGCCGTCTCAAGATCTTCGGTCGAATGCATGTCATCGGTACCCAAGATGATGCGGCGCTCGCGGCAAGGCTGACACTCGCCGACTATGCTTCGGCGGTCGAGCGCGTGATGCTCATCAAGGTCGAGGCCTTCGACTGGAACTGCCCGCAACACATACCCCCGGCTTTACCGAAAACGATATTGCGGCAGCTTTCGCCACTCACCGGGAGTGTAGACGGATGCAGGACAAATCGCAGACATCGGAAGCGCCGATATTCGGCGTAGTTCATTGCGCTGCCGGTCTTCATTCTGCACGGCACGGCGTACAAGGGGACGAAGCCGGCCGGCAGCCAATTGTTTTCGACATTGTGGGCTCGTCCGACAAGACGCTCAAGTTATATCCCTCCCACTTTAACGACCTGCTGAACGATCTTGGCCGCGCAACGGTCATGTCGGATGTGCTGGCATGGATCGGGGCGCGTTTGCCGGTCGAGCAAACCTCTGCCGCAGCAGGTTGACGGTTCACAAGGCTCACGGGTGGAGTAAAGCAACGTGTTTCCGGAAGCGCCAATTCGCATTGCTGTCATGCTCAGTCACGCGTCCGGCGACGGTTGTGTTGAGTTCTCTCGGTTCCTTGCCGTCTACTACGCGCTTCTGGATGCCGGCGCTGAAATGCTGCTTGCGTCGGTATCAGGAGGCTATCCCTGGCCGACGCGGCCCAAACGACCCGGCGGGGAAGGAAGCGAACTGGCGGCGCGGTTTCGAAGCGACCGGCATGCTCGCGATGATCTGGCAAACACGCTTACCTTTGGCCAAGTCTTCATCGAGGATTTTCATGGTGGCTTCTGCGTCGGTTTGCCGGGCTCAATCTGGAGCAGCAACGATGACGGCTTGGCGGGGTCGCTGATCGGTCGATTTCTGCAGGCCGGCAAACCGGTTGCAGTCCTCCCAAGCCTGTTCGACATCCAACCGAAAGGTGCGGGTGGCGGCCTGCTTATAATCGGCGATGGCGATTGGCCGCCGTCGCGGGCCGTTCATGCGCTCTTGGCTTCGGTTCCGAGGCTATCTGAGAAAGAGAGGACTCTCCCGTGACGCTCCACAGACGCAGTTTTCTTCGCGGTGCAGAAAGGTCCGCTTTCAGGCGGTCGCAAAGCTGGTCTCTACGGCCGAGATGAGGCGCATTGCCGTCCGGCAGCCTGTGGGCCGGAAGCGGCCAACCCCAAGTATAGAAATGTCCAACACCGGCCGCCCTTGGCGAGTGTGCTCCACCCATTGCCCTAGCGAATAGCGGCCTGACCGCCGCAGCCACGACCCGCGCAAGCCCTCCTGAACCCCAGCTGAACGCCGCCTTCAGCCTTAGTTCGAACGGCATCTCCTAAAAAGAAGCCGTTCAACCGCGGTCCCGTCCGCCAAAGGAGACGCTCTCATGATCCGCAATTCTTTCATCGCAACCGCGCTTGCCGCTCTTGTCGGTATCACTGCCGCCGCTCCGGCCATGGCCAATGACGTGCGCATCGAGCAATATGGCTGGTCGAACTCGGCCGGCGGCGCCCAGAACGGCTTCAAAAACCGTATCCGGGTGTATCAGAACGGCCGCTTCAACAAGGTGATCGGCCAGCAGCGCGGCCGCCACAACCTTTCGGCTATCGGCCAGGACGGGGCCGGCAACTACGGCGCCACCTACCAGAACGGCAACCGCAACGTGGCCGGCGTCGGCCAGTTCGGCTCCAACCACACCACCATTCTGACCCAGGACGGTAACGGCAACATTGCTGCCGGCGTACAGGTGGGCCACGGCTGCGATGCCAATGTCAGCCAGGGCGGCAGCGGCAATGTCGCAGCTTTCGTCCAGGCCTGCCCATAAACACGGCAACGGCCAGGGGGGCGCCCGGCCCCGCCCCCGGCCCCCCCGCGCCCCGCCACCCCGCGCCAGCACCCCCCCCCGCCCGACCCCGGACACCCCCGGGCAGGGGCGCGGCCCG
>NZ_JAMYRK010000101.1:0-13871 GCF_040321335.1 Mesorhizobium sp. M0437 | reverse complement strand
GTATCGGCGTCGCCCGTCCCGACCGACAAGCCTCACCCGCAGTTTCTGCTCATCTTCTTCCATCACAAGGTGTCCACCTATTTTGGTGGACACCTTGTATGGGGATTTCGTTGTCAAGGGGCCTTCACTGATTTCGCGGTAAAGCGGTCAGGATAGCCATAACAGAACGGTTGGTCACTGCCTTGTGCATTGGTCCGCGAGCATCAAATTCGAGGGGAGCCTGCCTTTGGGCGCATCGCATTACGCCGCAACCTTGTATTCGGTGGGTCTGCAAAAGACCCGGACCATGAAGCAGTCATTGGCTTCAGCAGCAAGGCTCCGAGGCGGCGGGCCCATTCTCATGACGGCAAATAACGCCATGGTGTCCATCGGGACACCGCCACCTCGAATCGATACGCGCGGGCGTCATTACGGCGGTTGATCCGTCAGGCGCCCTGCAGTGTGTTCAGTTCATCGGGCGCAATGTGACGCCCATCGGGATTTCGCCGACGGTAACCAATCGCCAGAGCGCGATGAGTAACTTGCGTGCGAGCGCCACGATCATCGTCGTCTTGCGGGCGCCCTGTGCCGCTCGTGCCTGGAACCATTGCGTCAGTTCGCTATTCTTTTGGAATCTCAGGAAGCGCCAGGCCAATTGGATCAGCCCGCGTCGCACCCGGGCGTTGCCTGCCTTGGCCAACCCCTTTTCGCGTCGTTTAGATCCGCTTTCGTCGGGGGAGCCTGTCAGACCGGCGTAACGCGCCACCGCGCGCCGGTCTCTGAGGTTGCGGCTAAGCACCTCGTGGACCAGCATGTCGGCTGTCTCAATCCCAACACCAATCACGCGCGCCAATAGCACAACCATTGCATTATACCCCGACGCGGGCGCCTGCTCAAGCTGGGCAATTCTGGCTTTTTCAATCGTCGTGATCTGATCGCGCACCACCGCAAGCCGAGCCATGTCGCGCCGCATCTCTTCCAGCATATTCGGCGGAAGCGGCTGTCCTTCCGAAGTGCGCAGGTCCGGCAACTTCTTCGGCGCCCGGCGAAGCTCGGGCTTGAAGCCACGGATGCCGAGCCGAGCCAGCGCCCCTTTCATGCGATTGACTATCCGCGTTTTCTCGCTGACCAGGTTCTCCCGCTCGCGGCTCGGCCGCTTGGCATCCTCTTCCGCCAGTGATGGGATCGCCACCATGCGGCAGTGGCCACGCTCGCCACGCAGCCAACCCAGGAACACGCGCATCAGCATGGCCGTGTCTAGCCTGTCGGTTTTCGCCCGTCGGTGTTCACGGTTCACGGCGACGCTGGTTGAATGGATGACGTGAGCGGCTATGCCTCGCGTCTGCAGCCACCGGGCCAGCCAGAAGCCGTCTCGCCCAGCCTCGAAGGCCAGCGCGACCCGGTCTATCGGCATGCCCGCAGCCTCCGCCTCCGATCGCCAACGCGCGATCAAACCGAGCAATGCATTGGGATCGGGATCGAGTTTCTTGAGGGGGTGTCGCTGAACGCCGGGAAGCATTCCGGCCACCAGCCAGTTATTTTGACTCATTTCTACAACGACGAGCACAGTGCGAGCTTGATCCAATACAGTAATTGATCGGCTGAGATCGTCGACTTTGGACATGATAGTCTATCCTTCGGGTTGATCGTACGACGATGGTGCCACCTCGCCGCTCCCCCGCATAGCTTCTCATGCATCAGAGCACTCAACAGCAAAAGGTGCGGGGAAATTCGCGCTTACTCTCAATCGGATTGAAGTCGGGACTGTAGGGCGGCAGGTAGAGCAGGCTCGCGCCTGCGGCCTCAATCGCGTCGCGCACGCCGGCGACCTTGTGGGCGGGAAGGTTGTCCATGACGACTACGTCGCCCTCCGACAATGTCGGAACCAGCACCTGCTCGACATAGGCCAGGAACACGTTGCCGTTCATGGCGCCGTCGTAGACGAAGGGCGCAGTCATGCCCGTCAGCCGCAGCGCTCCGGTGAAGGTCGTGGTCTTCCAGTGGCCATGCGGCACGCCGGCCCGGCAGCGCTCGCCGCGCGGCGCTCTTCCACGCAGGCGGGCCATCTTTGTGGAGAGGCCGGGGTGAGTAGGCCGGAGGGATTTCACCTGCCGGCCTCTCGCAGAACGGTGCGTGAACCTCTCGATTCACACCGCTCCCATCAGGCAAACGTATTCGTTCCGAACGCCTTCCAGTGCACAAACAGTCCTGGATTTTCCCGCGCCAGCTTTCTCACGAAGAGGCTGGCACGCGTCTTATGGGACTGAAAGCGCTTGAACTTACGCATGATCCACGCCCTGAGCTTCCGGTTGACGTAATCAGCCAGAGTGGACAGGGCCGAACGGCTGTAGCGGCCATAATAGGCTATCCATCCGCGAAGGAGTGGATTGAGCTGTTGGGCGATTTCAGCCAGCGTCCCCGGCGTCTGCCGCGGGATGTTCAAGCTTTTGATCGTGGCCCGCATCGACTTCATTGCCGTTGGGCTGGCCGCAGGCGTGTAACCACAGAAGAGCTCATCTCGCTGTGTGTTCGCCACGCGTCGCGGCCGGAACTGACCGAGGAAGTCGAACACGACATTCGGGTATTCCCCCCTGCGCCTTTGGTCTTTGCAATAGACGATCTTGGTCTTTGTCGGATGCATTTGAAGCCCGCATGCTGCCAGTCGAGCACCAAGCTCCGCCTTGAGGGCTTCTGCCTGCTGCTCGTTCCGGCAATGCACAAGACCATCGTCCGCATATCGACACCATGGAAGGTCAGGATGCGTCCGGGTCATCCACAGATCAAATGCATAGTGCATGAAGAGATTCGACAAGATCGGGCTGACAACGCCCCCTTGCGGGGTACCGCGTGTGCGCTCGACGACTTCCCCGTTCTTCTCCATCGGCGCTGCCAGCCATCTTTCGATGTAGAGCAGAGCCCACTTGCATGTGACGTGCTTCCTGACCGCCTTCAGCAGGAGATCGTGCGGAAGATTGTCAAACAGCCCTTTGACGTCGAATTCCAGAACCCAGTCATGCTTCCAGCATCGCTGACGCGTGACGCCAACTGCATCCAGAGCCGATTTTCCCGGCCTGTAGCCGTAGGAGTCTGGAAGAAAGAGGATATCCAAATCCGGCTCAATCATCTGCTTGACCACCATCTGTGCGATCCGATCGCTGACGGTGGGCACACCCAAAACCCTTTCGCCCCAACTCTTCTTCGGAATGGAGACAGCGCGAACCGGCGGCGGGAAGTACGTCCCTGAGGACATTCGATTCCAGACCTTGTAGAGGTTTCCTGCAAGGTCCTTCTCGAACATCTCCAGGGTCTGCCCGTCCACCCCGGCTGCGCCCTGGTTGGCTTTGACCGCTTTGTAAGCTTCGTACACTTGTCGTTTCGCAATTCGAAACGGCTTGTCTGTCGTATCTTCCGAAGTCATCCTGTTTCCAGTTGTTCCAAACAATACGACCACCTGATCCGGCCCCTTTGCTCCGGCCCCATTACAGGCCTTCAACGCTCATACGGGCCGGTCCGCCCCAGTCTCCTGCATCGGTACTCTCGCCTTGCGGTTTGGCCCGCTTGAGCTTCTCCCTTTGCATCAGGAGCCTGGTTCCTGCAGTTCCGCGCGAATGCCTGTGTCCGACTCACGCCCCCTCAACGCCGGTCGCCACCCGCCCTGTCATCAGGCACCCGGCGGACTTGTCCCAGGATGACGAGACGGTCCTGGTTTCGGCGACACTTACGTTCATAACGACGCGTCTTCGAAGGGTTCACTTTCGTTCGTCTTTCGGACACCCACCTGCTCGGATCTCGTCCGAACTTTTCATCCAACGCTCACCACCACGGCTCTTTACCGCAGCAGCTTGGACTGGTTTGAGACCTGCTCCTGAAAGCCGATCCCGGAGGGCCGTCCCCCATCATTCACGCAGCTTTACGCTCCGGTCTTAGTTCATGTTGAACTCCTTCCGCTGCTCTGCAGCACACTCTCATCGATGAACACGAGCTTCGCCGGATCGAGATCGAGCTGGCCGTCGAACCAGTCCCGGCGCCGCTTCAGGATGTCGGGGCGATCCTGCTCCAGTGCGTGCGCGGACTTTTTTTGAATGTCCAGCGTGGCCGCGAAGCCAGGCGCTCAAGGCGCTGCGGCTGATCCGCACCGACTGCTCGGCGACGAGCCGCTCCACCATCTCGTTCAGCGTGATGTCCTTGCACTCCTCGATCAGCCCGACGATGAAGGCTTCATGCGCATCGAGGCTGGAGGCGCGGCGGCGGCCCTGCGGGCGTGGCGCCAGTTCGCCGATCTTCGCCCGCGCAATCCAGCGGATCGCGCTGGACACTCCCACGCCGAACCGCGCCGCCGCTTGCCGCGCCGACATGCCCTCGTCCGAAGCCTTCAAGACCCGCGACCGAAGATCCCCGCTCAATGCTCTTCCCATCGTCCACCTCCATCGAGGTGGATGTTGAATCAGCACAAAACGCAGCCGTCACATCACAATCGATTCATCGATCACAGGACGTGCTCTAGTGCGTGGGGAGCCTTACGGTAAGCAGATTTCGCTTAATGAATTAGGATTAGCTTATCCCGAAAGCGCGAGAACCACTGCACGTGCTCCTTTGTCTCCTCCAGGAGCCATTTGCGGAACAGTTGATAGGTATCGCTCTCACGCGCTCTAAAGCGGCCGTAGTAAATAATATGCCTCGGGAGAGGCGATCGTCGGGGTCTCCGCCGCGGTCTTTCTCCAGAACGAGGGGCACAAAGTCACCTTGTGGGATCCCCGAGGCCCGGCAGGCGGTGCATCCTACGGCAATGCTGGCATCGTTGTTGCAACGAGTTGCTTGCCGATCGCCACACCAGGCATCCTACGGGAAATCCCGTCCATGCTTTTGAGCAGGAATGGGCCGGTCACCATCCGCCCGAGCTATTTTCCTTCCGCGCTCCCATGGTTGGTTAGGCTGGTGCTGGCGACCCGTTGGAGCAAGATCGAAAGGACGGCGCAGGCCCTGCTTTCACTCAGCCGGAATGCGCTTTTGGCGTATGATCGCCTTCTTGACATAGTGCCGGTTGCAAATGTCATCCACGACGTCGGCAAATTGACGGTCTATTCCACCGAGGCCGCCTTCCAGGCTGGCGCAACTTCACGACGATTTACCGTAGAAAAAGGCATGGCGGTGGATTTACTTGACCGGGACGGGATCTACGATCTTGAGCCGCATCTTGCACCAATGTTTTCCAGAGGTGTTCTGCAGCCGCATTCTCGCTTCGTCAGCAATCCCAGGCGGCTGATCGAGACTTGTGTAGAGCATGTGCTAGCGCACGGCGGTGAAATGCGCCAGGTCGCGGTAACGCGCATCGAAAGCAGGGGTACGAGCTGCACGGTCGTAACTGACGACGGGTCACATCGTTTCGATTCGGTGGTGGTTGCGTGCGGCGCTTGGTCCGAGCCGCTGTGCCGAAGCCTAGGCTTTTCGGTGCCTCTTGAATCCGAACGAGGCTATCATCTCGTGCTACCACAGCCCGACCAATCGTTGCGCCGCCCTACCCTCTGGGCGGAGCATTACATCAACCTGTGCCCAATGGAAGATGGTCTACGGATGACCATCGGGGTGGAGTATGCCGGCCGAGACGCGCCACCTGATTATAGTCTCGCCTATCGGCTTCTCGGCTATGCGCGGACCATGCTGCCCTCACCTGTCGGCAAACCCCAAAGCGAATGGCTGGGCTTGCGTCCATCGCTGCCTGCTTCCCTGCCCGTTCTTGGGCCCGCGCCAGGACATCCCAATGTCATCTTGGCGTTTGGCCATAATCATATCGGCCTCACGCTGGGGCCTGCGACCGGGCAGGTTGTTGCCGACCTCGTTTCGGGCCGGACTTCGGCTCTCGACCTGGCGCCCTTCGCACCCACCCGATCCTACGTCCGGCAGTTCTCACCGACCAGAGGAGAAATACTCGATGCCGTATCGGGAGGCGGCCAACATTGTCGAATCCGTGGGGCTTGTTGTGTCAGTTCGGCAGCGAAGCGACTTGCACGCCGGGCTCGTACGCGCGCTCCCGTATTCAGCACGCGCCAGCATCCTTTGAGCCGGGCTGCCTTTTTTGTGAGATTTTTTTATCACTCCTCACCGGTTACGACGCGAATAAAATTTCGAAGAACTGGCGCCGTATTGTCTTTTCGCCAAGCAGCAAAAATGTGAAATGGTTCCGGATTGTTACGCAATGGCACAGCTGCGACCCGATTTGCGTACATAGCGGCCACGGACCGAGGGATCAAAATTATCCCAACGTTTTCCTCGACAAGCGCCAAAGCGCTGTCGTTGTCATGCATCATGATGGAAGGTTGCGGCAAGAACCCAGCTTCACGGCAAATGTTGTTTACACGACGGGTATAAATCTGCCATGAATCGCTCGACCACAGCAGTACATGCTCATTCTTTAAATCGAAAGCAGAGACAGATCTTTTGCGTGCAAGCGGATGACATCTAGCAGATACCATAACCATTTGATCTTCAAACAGATGGAATTGTTCAAGCTCACTATCAACTATTGGTCCTACTAGAAAGCCTATGTCAACCTCGCCTCTGCTAATGGTGCCTGCAGTGTTTTCAGGTGCCATCTCGGATGTACCTTGACTGATCAGGCGTAAGTCCACGCCGGGGTATAGTCTGTAAAACCGTGCCAGTACTTTCGGCAAGAAGGTGTGGATCGAGATTTCGTTGTACGCTATTCTCAACTGCCCAACCTCTCCCCTGACGGCAGTCAACGCTTTGATCGAGATGTCATCCAGATTTTCGACAATTGTCCTCGCATATTGCAGCAATTTGAAACCTACCGAATTTGGTTTCACCCCACGGGCGCTGCGTTCAAACACAGGTACCCCCAACTCAGCCTCAAGTGTCTGAATTGTCCGACTGACAGCAGATTGCGATGTATTCAGGCGCTCAGCAGCGCGCCGGAACCCCCCTTCGTCGTTTACCGCAACCAGCGCGCGAAGTTGCTGAAGACTTATCCTTGGCGATCTCATCATTGCAGACCATACCAAAAATTTGTTAGACAAGCATCATCTAGCATCGCAATGATTATCAATCTACCACCTTCGCAATTTACGCGCGCCGAACGACATGCAGGAAAACGAAGCCGCCAAAAGCGACGAGAACCCAATTGGGAGCGGCTTTCTAGACTTGATCCAAGGAAGGATATGATGGATTTCGAATGGAACTGGACCCTGATCGGTGCCGTCAATTCTCTCCTCTAAGATACGACCGCATTTGCCGCGGCCGCTGCAGTGCCGATGGCGTGCCATCGGCTGAAAGCGCTCGGCTTGGCAGCCAACCGTGCGTGTGCGGTCTTATGGCGACATGCAGGAACGGATCCGACCTATGCCGTCGGTGTTCCTGGTGAGGAGATTTATAATGCGGTCTAAGCAAGTCGACACAGCTTAAGCCGGTTCACGAATAGAACGTCACGCGGAAAGTTTGCATCGCACGCTTATATAAGCAGTAGGATAGAGCCAGCTTATGAACCATCTTGATCCTCATAACAGAACTTGGTTGAACTTTGTTAATGGGGTTTGGCTACCATCAGACGAATGCATCGATGTTCACAACCCCGCAACTGGAAAGAAAATTGCTTCAGTCGCCGTTGCGGGGGGAAATCATGTGGACATGGCTGTCGCAGCCGCTAGGGACTGCGTTACTTCGGGCGCACTAACCAAGTGTCGGCCAGTTCTTCGCGCCGAGATGCTAGCACGGATAGCCCGGGAGATCCGTAACCGAGCCGAAGAAGGAGCGTATCTAGGTTGTATTGAGAGCGGAAAGCCAATCGAAGCTGCTCGTCGAGAGTTCGAAGAGGCGGCAAGGTATTTCGACTATTACGGGGGTATGGCAGACAAAATTGAAGGCAGCGCTATTCCTTTGGGGCAGCGCTATCTGGACTATACAATTCGAGAACCTTACGGCATATCCGCTCAGATTGTACCTTGGAATTTTGCACCTTCCATTTGCGCACGATCACTGGCGCCTGCTCTGGCCGCTGGAAACGCAGTCATAGTCAAATCGCCTGAGTTGGCACCACTTGCGATCATCGTGCTTTTCGAAGCTATTGAGCGAGCAGGGGTCCCAAAAGGCGCAGTCAATCTTCTTTGTGGTCTAGGTCGAACGGCGGGGGCGGCCCTGGTCGCGCATAAAGACGTCGACCAGATCGTGTTCACCGGTTCAGTGGCGACGGGTGTAGCTATAATGAAGGCTGCATCGGAACGATCAGTTCCTTGTGTCATGGAACTTGGTGGCAAGTCTGCGGGCATCGTCTTTCCCGATGCCAACTTAGAACGGGTTGTGGAAAGCGTGAAAGCCGGCACATTTTTCAATGCTGGCCAAATCTGTTCGGCGCTATCTCGTCTGCTGGTTCACACCTCTGTCTATGAAGCCGTCATTGGGAAAGTAGCGGAAATGGCTGGGAGTTTGGAAGTTGGCGATGGCTTGGCAGGTGCCGACTTGGGGCCAGTGATCTCTGAAGATCAACTAGAGAAAATTGAGGGCTTTTGCCAAAGGGCCAAAAGCGCGGGCGCGCGGCTTATCACTGGAGGTCAGCGCGTATCCGGCAAGGACGGATGGTTTATGGAACCAACAGTTTTCGCAGATGTAGATCCGAATATGGAGATAGCGCAGGAGGAAGTGTTCGGGCCAGTTCTATGCATCATGAAGTTCGAGGATGAAGACCAAGCATATCAATTGGCTAATGGCACAAGATTTGGTTTGGTCGCGGGTGTCTTCACGCAAAAACTCGACATCGCGCTAAGCGCGCCACCACGTTTGAGCGCTGGCCAAGTGTTTGTAAATGAGTGGTTCGCTGGTGGTATTGAAACACCGTTTGGAGGGAATAAGATGTCAGGGCATGGTCGCGAAAAGGGACAAGAAGCGATCTACAGTTACGTCCGCACTAAGAATGTTGGCATTCTCTTGGCTCCTTAGCCCGGAAAATTCAGTGCGCCCCGATGGGGCGTATCACTAGTGGAGGAAGGTAGTCGAGATTGGTCTGGTAGCTGACGAGCGGCTCGGTCGGGTAACCGGCCGGGTCGAAGCCTCGTGACAAAGGCCGCCTTGGGCGGTTGAGCAATCCGATGGGCCGTTACGTGAGTGAAGCGTGAGCAGGCCTCGAAAGTGATGATGTGGACGCCGACCCGCCTGAATTTCGAGGAAGGCCGCGCGAACGGGGAAGCAATCGACATGTGCACCCGTTCGATCCGCCGGGGTAATGGGCACGGCACGTCGGAAGGGTGATACGGATAACGGGGGAGACCCGCTCGGCATGAGGTAGCGGCCTCAAGGCAGCCGCCAGGGCGGCGGTGCCGGTGGGAGCGCTGGCACGCGCCAATGCGGGTTCGCCGGGCGTGGACAATGTCACCTTCGCGAAGATCGAGGTGGAAGGCGAGGAGAGGTGGCTGTCAGGCCTGCGCGAGGAACTTGTCTCGAAGACCTACCGGCCGCAGCCGGTGCGACATGTGATGATCCCGAAGCCGGGGGGGCGGCGAACGTCCGCTCAGCATCCCGACCATTCGGGACCGGGTGGTTCAGACCGCCGCGAAGCTGGTGCTGGAACCGATATTCGAGGCGGACTTCGAGGATGGTGCCTATGGGCTATCGGCCCAGACGCAGTGGGACCGACGCAATCAAGGAAGTGCACCGGCTTGTCTGCCGGGGCCCATGGACGTGGTAAACGCCGATTTGTCGAAATACTTCGACACGATTCCGCATTCGGACCTCCTCAAATCGGTGGCCCGACGCATTGTCGACCGGCACGTGCGGCGGCTGACCAAGCTGTGGCTGAAAGCGCCGATCGAAGAGCGGGACGGTGACGGGAAACGGCACGTGAGCGGTGGTAAGAGCAGCACGCGCGGCACGTCGCAAGGTGGAGTCGCAAGCCCGCTGCCCTCGGTCATCTACATGAACCGGTTCCTGAAACATTGGCGGCTCACCGGACGCGGCGAGACGTTCCGTGCGCATGTCATCTCCTATGCCGATGACTTCGTCATCCTCAGCTGCAGGCACGCGGTCGAGGCGCTGGCGTGGACACGGACGGTGATGGCGAAACTCGGGCTGACACTCAACGAGGCCAAGACCTCGGTGAAGGATGCCCGCACGGAACCTTTCGACTTCCTTGGCTATACGTTCGGACCTCACCGCTATCGGAAAGACGGCCATTGGTACCTGGGTGCGAGCCCATCCAAGAAGAGCGTGCAACGGATCAAAACGAAGATTGGCGATCACTTGGTAAACGGCAACCAAGAGCCGTGGCCCGTGGTCTGCACCCGGCTGAACAGGCTTCTGCACGGCTGGGTCAGGCTGCTTTGGCCATCAGAAGTTGACCAAGAGTGCCGTGGCGTGCAAACGTTTTGCCGGCTAGACTCGTAAATCAGCATCAATATGTTGCAGCATCTTCTGCTAGTCATCGCCAACGCGAATTGAGGGATCAAACATGGATCGCCGGCATATCGGTGAAGATGCTGCCATCTTTTTGGAGAGGCACGGCGAAACGGTTACGCAGCTGCTACTTACCACTCCGCTGTTTGCTCTGCTGTTAGCCCTCTCCGCACAAGGAACTCGCCTATCCGATATGAGGACCTTAGAAACAAGCCCCCTCCCGGGCATGACAATCGTGCTCCCGCCGCGGTGAGATCTGCGCGGCGCCGTAGTGCGTACCGTCGCAAGCACGTGACCGTGGACCTCAGAACCTTCGATGTTTAGCAAGCGCAGTGCTCGCATATCGTCACAAACACCAGCAGACACATCCTGCAATGCCGGGGTCGGAACAAAGTGGTTTCAGATTGTCGACCGTCCGCTCAGATTGCCTGATGCGCTCGTGTTGAATATCCTCTTCCGTAGGCATTTTGCCCCCTCGCCAAAGATAGCCCGCCTATATCTGCCATGATTCTATCAGAGAACTGCACTTGCGGTTGGGTCAGATATGCAAACGCTTGCTAATTGGCTGGCCGCGATGGCGGTTACCTCGCGCCCGGCCGACGAGCGCTACCTGTCGCTGTCCGAATTGGCGCGGGCCGTCCGTGACCGCGCCGACCACAGCCGGACGCGCGTGCGTAGTGGAGAGCGCGCTCATCCATGTGGAGGCGAACCGCAGCGACTCGGAACGGCTGGCGTTGACCCTTCACCGAATCCGCCGCGATCATCCCTCTCATCTCGTCGGCATCATATGGTGGCATCTAATTCCCCCATTCTTATATAGTCTACCAGACTAATCGCCACGTTTTGGTTCTCCAGAACGGCTCGCGCCGATCAGCGGAGCAATGCCCCATCGATGTGGATGTTCCGTACAATCTTGACCCAGCCGGAGTCCATGCGAACACCGCTGCCGAGATGCGAACGTAGGAAATCCGCCACCTCATCCAAACTGGAGAGGTGGGCTGGATGCACGTTAGATCCGAAGTGATGGCAGGCAAAGTAGCCATCGGAACCGGGCTCAGCCCACACGGTCACCATACCGCCAATGAGCTACAGGCATATTTACCCACCATTTTCTAGGATGCGGCGCGGCAATCAACGTGAGAGCTTCTCTCCCAGATTGTCGCGCTATACTAGGAAACGCCCCACGCCCGACAGCGTCTCCTCACGTCATCTCGCGAACCCCGAGTCGGAGATCACGTTGAGGACGCCGCGAACTGCGGCCACCGGCCAGGCAGCGCGTTATTCATCAGTGGCGACGCTAGCATGCTCTTCCTCGTCGTTGGATAATCCTGGCATGATATCACCTGCGAGTAGCTTCTCCTTCGAGAGCAGCCCGGCATCCTCCAGCGCCTCGAAATCGGGCAGGTCGCGCAGCGTGTCGAGGCCGAATTCCAGCAGAAACGCTTTGGTCGTCACATAGGTGTAGGGCGCGCCGGGCGTCGGGCTGCGCGGACCGGACGCGATCAGCTTCGCGCCGCGCAGCGTGCCGATCAGATCACGGCTGACCTCCTTGCCGAAGAAGGCCGACAGCTCGGCACGGGTGATCGGCTGGAAATAGGCGATGCACATCAGCACCAGCACGTCTGACTGCGTCAGGTCCACGGCGCGCCCGTTGCTGCCGGCGGTGCCAAATGCACTGCGGATGGCATCGGCATAGGCCGGCCGGGTCAGGTGCCGAAAACCGCCGGCGACGGCGACCAGATCGTAAGGGCGGCCGCGCAGCTCCTCGCGGATGTCGTCGACGAGAAGATCAATGCTGCAGCCTTTCCCCACGATGCAGGCGAGCGTATCGCGCATCACCGGTTCGCTGGCAGCAAAAATCGTTGCCTCGACGCGATGCATCCATTCGCGCCAGCGCGCCTCCGGCGGCAGATGGTCTAATTCGCGGTCGAACAGTGCATCTCCGGCTGGCTGGCCCCGTCGTTTGCGCGCTGCCTCCGCCATGATCGTCACAGCCCGTAGATGCGGAACGCGGGACGGCCCGACAGTTCGCGCACGGCGCTGAACTCGATCAACCGGTCGAACAGCCGGCGCAGGCCGCGGTCACTCATGCCGGCGATCTTTTCGGACGCCACGATCGCGTCGTTGGACAAGAGTCTGTCAACGACAGCGTCCGCCGCCTTGGCCCTGAGTTTCGGAGCGACAGCAAGCAGCCGGTCCGCGCGGCGCTCAAGCTCGGCGGAAAGATCAATGGCCCGCAGCGCAGCGCGCGCCTGCGCGGCAAGCAGGCCTTTCGCACGCTCAGGATTTGTCTCAATGCCTGTCGCCAGAGAGCCGGCTGCCGATCGACGCGGGCGAACGCCTGTCCCCAAGGCTGCCTCGGCGCCCAGCAGCGGCACGGCGTGGGTCCAACCCAGCCGTTGCGCCAGCAGGGCGTCGGCGAGCCAGCACCCGAAGGCTCGTGTGAAGCCATATCTTTCGGCGGCTGTGATGGCGCCGGTCAGCATGCTGACCATTCCGATACTCGGGGAAAGCTGTCGCAGCTCGTGTGCCAGATCACTGACCACCTCGTCATCAGGGGCGTAGCCGAACTCTTCCAACACCGCAGCGAGGTTTTTCTCCGTCAGCAGATCGTCCGCTGGCCGAGATGCCAGCCGGCGCCAGGCGAGCAGCAAAAGCCCGCCGGGGCCGAGGGTCGTAGACCCTGACAAAATATCGCTTGGGCGGGCGAGGACAAAAGAATCGCGCAGCGCGCCTTCATCCTCGACGCGGCCGGCCTGCTTGGCCGTTGCCGCGGCCGTCGCAAGCGCCAGCCGCTGCCGCCAGGCGCCGGACCACCGCTCCTGCCGGCGGACCACCGCATCGAGCGCGCCGATGGCGGCGCCTTCTGAAATGGCAATGTCCTCAAGGTTTTGTGCTGCAAGGCTTTGCGCATCCGGGATGGCGCGGCGCAGCCAGGCCGGCACCGTTGCCATTGGTGCGGTCGAAGCGGCACCAGCAAGCGAGGCGTAGTGGCGCGGAGCGGGTTTGGGACGCAGAATCATTGCCGAGAAGGATGAATCATGGCGGCGCTTTTGACAACAAAAATGGGTTAAAAGCGCTGCGCCTGTCGGTCGCACACAACGAATGATAAGCTTGCCTTATCGCCGCACCGAAGCAGAGGAACACAACAATCGGATCGAATAGGATCACCGGCGCATCAAGCGCCGCCTTCGATCCATGCTCGGCTTCAAGTCTATGGAGAATGCCCAGATCACCCTCTCCGGCATCGAGCTGGTCCACATGATGCGAAAGCGACAGGCGAGGTTCGCCTACAATCCGAGTCCGTCAATTGCCGAGCAATTCGAAATGCTCACCGCCTGATCAATGCTCCCAGGCGACGCTCTTCCCGTCCACATCCCGGAATTGCGACAGAGCCCCTCATGTTCCTTCAAAAATTCCGATGATCTGCTCTTCAGAGAAGCGGCTACGTTTCATGTCCTGGTCCTCTCGATGGGCCAGAACGAACGTCAACCGGATTA
>NZ_JAMYRK010000100.1:0-14366 GCF_040321335.1 Mesorhizobium sp. M0437 | reverse complement strand
CTGGCAGATCAAGGGGACCCCGGCGGCCCGTATCGCCGGCGAAAAAGGCGCCGGGTCGCCAAAGGATAGGAAAATCGCACTTGGTCGCCGCTCCAGGGCCTTATCGAGTAGGCGCGGGTTCCTGGCGAGTGACCATGTTATGAAGCCGCAGCCGACAGGTCTGTTGCCAGATCGCTCGAACTCTCGCGTCAGCCAATCAGCGTCGCCATAGCCGCCGCCGATAAGCCCAAGCCCTCCGGCTGAACTGACCGCACCTGCGAGTTCCCCGCCCGATGCGAATGCCATCGGCGCGCTGATGATCGGATGCTGCAGTTCAAGCCGATCAGTGAGACGGGTTACGATGCGCATCATCACTCCAACAGATTGCCTTGAGTATCGCAGGTTCGGTTGATTCTATCGAGCCCCGCTCAGCGCCCCGCGATTAACGGCAACCAGAGCCCCCAGTCGACCGACGGTTATGAGTCCGGACCTTAGTACTACAGTTGCGAATGCCGATGCCGTTTGTAGTGACAGATGGTGGCCGCAGCCTGATGTCGTCGTCGCCATAGCGACCAGGCGATGATGAAGGGCTTTTGTGTCGGTGGGAAGATGAGGATCCGGGCGAGGAGATAGCGGATCTCGGGGACGCTCGGGACGAGCGCAGCCATCCGGATCAGGCGGCGATTGGCTCCTTTGGACTCGTTTCGTTCGGTTTGCTCCATGCGCTGCGGCGAAGATCAGCCGATAGCTTCGAGAGGAATGCCAGGGCGGCCATGCACAGGCTCATGTGGCGATGCCATCCGTGCCAGGACCGAGCCTCGCAATGATCAAGTCCGAGATCATCCTTGGCGCGCTCAAAGCACTCCTCGATCGCCCAGCGCAGGCCGGCCACTGCCGCCAATTCGGCCAAGGAGGAACCGGGCGGGGCGAAGACCAGGTAGTAGGCTTTTTCTCCGGATGTCGATCGCTTGCGGCGGACGAGAAGCCAATGCTCGAAGCCGCCTTTTGACGTCCAAGGGCGGCGGATGCGTGCCCAGTCGTAGAGCCGAGGGCCTTTGGCGCCTTCACCTGCCGCATGACAGACCCAGTCGTCGGGCTCGAACTCGCTGGCCAGTTCCTCGGGCGAGGTTTCCTCAAACAGACGATCCCCTCACCGGCGCATGAAGTGAGCGCCTCGAACCGCCAAGACATAGGGCTGCTCGCGAGCTTCCAGCATCCGGCGAAGGCTGCTGTCCGCCCCGTAGACAGCGTCGCCCAGAACGTAAGCGCACGGGACGCCGGCATCGAGCGCCGCCTCGACCATGGCGCGCGCCATCTTTGGCTTGGTCGCAAACTCGACCATCTCCGGGATCGACGCTCTGGCACATCGCGCCCGATCCCTTGTCCAGCTCTCCGGCAGATAAAGGCGACGATCGACCAGCGCTTGGCCGTAGCGGCTCGCGTAAGCCAAGAACACGCCGACCTGGCTGTTCTCGATCCGCCCCGCCGTTCCCGAGTACTGACGCGCGACACCGGCGGAACGATCGCCCTTCTTCACAAATCCCGTCTCGTCGACGATCAGGACACCATCCTCATGGACCATCGGCCGGCAGAGAAGCGGACCAAGCATTTCGTGGATACCCTCTCACTGCACAACGCCCGGGACTTGCTTGCACATGGTGGCTATCAAGCGCCGCCGCGAGCTGATCTACCTCCAGCGGTCCTGAAGATAACTTGCAGACGATCACAGGTTCAGCCTTGGCAAGCTGACGATCGAGGGTTCGCCACGCTGCTGAGATGCTCGCTCTAGGCCGCCGGTCGCGCGGCTGATTACCAATGCCTTTTCCTGGCCCGTGAGGTTTGGACGCTATCACTCGCCAGGCGGAAGCTGGACCGCTCGGCGCCGGTTCCTTCGACAGCGATCCCCGACTTGACCAATGACCGGCATGCGTCGAGAACCGACCAAGGCACTTCATCCACCGCTGCCGCAATATCAACGAAGCTCGCCAGCTCGTCACTGAGTCGACCTTCGACAGCACGTTCGAGTGATGAATTGGGCCGCAGGATCCAGGCATCGTTGGTCCAATGGATGACGTTGTCCCAGACGATGAAGTGTGCCCCGCATCCAGTGTCTCGCCACACAGAAGGGAAAAGGGTCAACCCGCCCTCGCGTTGATAAAGGCGCCAGGCCGGCCCGGCACGACGGTCGAGGTTAACCGTCAGTATGTCTCCGCATCCATCGGGGCATCTCATGACAAGGGACCGCGGAGCTCCGCGCTCCACAAGTGAAACGTCTCCCGGGTTATCCACCTGCTCGATGGCTTCGGACTGACGTTCAACCCTGCCCTTGAACTGTACCGCGTGCGTTTTCTTGAGCACCCAACCGAACTCCCGACCTACCAAAGCGAAGGATTTGTCACGCGATCCAGAAGGTCCACCGCGCACTTGTAAGCAATGGCCGCATCCGGGCTTTTGCCTTTGGCATAATAGAGCAGCCCGACGCAGATCGCGATTGTATACTCGCGCCTCAGATCGAACGAATGGGACTGACCTTCCTCGAGGATGGTCGTACGCAACGCCACGATCGCGTTGAGCCGATACTGGGCCTTTTTGCCTTGCAGGAGATGTTTAAGCGACATAGCGAAGAGATCTCTGGAGTAAAAATCTTCGAGCACTTGTTCGGGCAGCGGTTGATCAGCCTGCAACTCCGCGTCGAACGCAAGCCCGATTTCCAACCGGGCGACGTCGTGGGACAAAGGACGTCGAGCTGCCCGCGTGAAGTCGATCAGAACCGCTTCCGCATCGCCGCCGCAGACGAACACGTTGCGCAAATTGAGGTCGTCGTGAGCTCGACACACCGGATGCTCCTCAGCCTGCAGTCCAGCGAGACGAACAAAAAAGCTTCGTGGCGAAGCGCCAGCGTAGCTGTCCTTGGTCAATTTGTCGTAGGTGCGCTCAAGGCCTTTTAGATATGCGTCATGCCGTGCCGCAGGTAGAAACTCCTGCAGAAGGTCTAGTCTCTTTCTTTCGGGGTCTTTTCGCCAACGACCCAACACAGTTCGATAGATCGCCTGGATGACCTCTTTCACATCGCAGTTGATCACAACCTTGTCCAGGCGGACGGCATTCTCGACGAAGCGGGAGACCGCAAGCTGGTGCTCAGATCCCACAACCAACGATCCAGGCACAAAGGGGCGCATCCGCGATATGGCACGCGGTCAGCGACCACGTCCCTGTACGTGTTAATGTGTTCTTCCATCACCGCCGCGGGGCCTGACTTGACGATGAAAGGTGTGTGCTGCTCCAGGCCTTCCGTCTCGACCTTCCAGACGGACGAAGAAGATTTGCCACCATTCTCCTCGGAAATAAGGATGCCCGAGTAGTCGTGAAACGCGCGACGGAACAGAAGCTTCAGTTCGGGTAGCAGAGGCGTCGGCAGCTCATTCCCATTTTTGTCGCGGATCGCCAGGCTGCTGTTCAGGGAAGGGCCGCACCGGCATCGTGCGCAGGTCTCGGCAATGTTATCCCAGTCAGAGTCTGGAAGCACTGCGAGCTGCCGCAGCACGACACCAGTATGCTCTTGCCACTGCGCCAACACGCCTGCGCCTGAACGCGCCACCGCCTGTCCAATCGCTTCCTCGCCCCGTTTCGTAACGACAATGACGAGTATGCCGCGCTGTGCGGACGAAGCGGCGAGGCGTCGAAGACGCTTGACCAAATCCAATCGGCCCTCGTCCGACGGAAGGGCACCGGCCAGCACGATCAACGCCCGGGCGCCTCCGTCATCAAGATCAGAAAGCGACACGAGCGGCTTCACGGCAAGTTGGCGGGCGGAGAAAGGCGTCGGGTTCACGGTACCTCCGTCAACCAAAACGGTCGTGCGCTCTTCAGCTTTCATGTTGGCGCCAAATCATGGGCCAACTGTCTCCTTTGGCCAGGGCATTGTCCTGAGCACATACAACGCAGGTCGGATCTGACCTTGAACTGACAGGCCGCACCGATCCTTCAATGGGCCGCCCAATAAGATGCCGCGCCTCCCCAGGGAACCCGGTCACTGCCGAAAGGAACATCGAGACGGCCATGGAAGAGGTTGCTGCGTTAAGGGAGATCACGGCCGGCTGCGGCTCGAAATGGCCGACGAAATACGGATCGGAGCGTGAATCGGCGAGAAGATCGCGTCTCACTGCGGCGGGATCGAGAAGGGAATGGCAGTTAAGGCAGGCCAGCGACTCGGCAAGCATTTGGACCCTAGTCGACATCGCGGCGACGACACCCTCCCGGGCGTCGATGCGCACTCCAACGTCGATCATTGGCAAACGATACTGATAGGCGATCTGATTGAGGACGGCGCGGCTGCCGTGCGAATCCGTGCAACACATGACAAAATCGCCGTCGAGCAACGTCCTGGCCACGGGCTCGTCAATAACGGATTCCGGTAAGGTCATAACCTCAATGTCGCGTTTCGCGCGTTGCGACGCTTCGGAGGCCACTGCGACCTTTGGTCGGTCAACGTCCTTCTGCTCGGCCCCCATCAATCGGTTGAGGTTGGTTCGCTCGACCTGTTCAGGATCAATCAAGTGCAGCCGACCAACGCCCAGCCGGGCGAGTTCCTCGACGACCACTGAACCGGTGCCGCCTACGCCGACGACCGCCACGGTGAGATCGTTGAGGATTCGCTGCCCTGCGGCGCCGAATGCTCGCACATTGCGGTCGAACACTTCCGGCAATGGGGCCGGATCTTCCGCGTCAGTCTCAGTTGGGTAAGATCGAACACTGCGCCCGATTTCCTGAATCCGATCGATGGTGAATGTGGTCTCGCCTTTGATATCGAAGAGGCGGCCACGAAATCCCGTCGGCCCGGCGATCAGGAATCCATGCGGCCCTTGCGGGCACCGAAAATGCAGCACCGGAGCCAAGAGTTGCTGCGCTGCGTCGTCGACCGATGAGAACGCCAGTCTGCGTTGCACAGGATGCGAATGCGCAAGAATTACGCCCGCTCGCTCCAGACGCGCGCGTTTGAGCACGCGCGACAGGAACATGGGAGTCAATGAGACTTCTATCGGGCTGCGGGCGATATAGTCGTCCGGAGCCGGGCGAATGATCTCTCTAACGATCAACCTCATCCCGCCTTCGAAACGACCACCGCCAACGATCAACGCAGCAGCAGATTCAAGGGGGGCAGGCGCGATAAGGTCATCTCGAAGAGCCGTCCATTCTCCACCCCGGAACATCAGACGGTTCATCGCGCCTCGCCCAGCCGCCGCCGGATCACATTCAAATAGGTAAGCAGATTGTCGCTGTTGGGCTTCCAGGTAGACGGATGCCAGGAAAACCACAGCCACTCCGAGGGAACTCCCGGGGTGGCCTGTTGCCCTGTGTTTTGTGGGGTTCCACCGTGTTCGAGGGCGAGCGCCGGCTCGGCCCAGAAGCAATCGGGCGCAGCCTGCGGATAGCCCGCAGGCACCACGAACTTTATGCCAACCTCGGCGCGGTTCCAGCCCTTTGGAAGTTGCACAGCCGGCATGCTGACCACTGCCGTACCTCCGGACTGGAGCTCAAGGGTCGCGTTAGGGTGCTTTTTGCTGATATCCTGGAAGTGACGTTCGAGGATCGACATTAGCCAAACGTCGCCGGAGGAACAGTGTAGAAGTGCATTCCGTTCTTGAGCGTAACAGCCTCATTGTCCCCAATCTGCCGATCGGCATCATGGCCGTGCCCCTCGAGGAACAACTGATATTGCTGGTCCTTGGCGGCGAGCTGCTTCAGCTCCGCACCGGTCATGCTTTCGCTTGTCGCTTCGATATGGACCCCATCAATATTGATGGAAAATTTCGGATGATCTTCTTTGGCCATTGTTCCCTCTGCAAAATGAACCCGAAAAAGAGCAGCCTGATTCAAAGAGAATCAGAGCCGCTGCCTCGCTTTTATCGTGAAAGGAGTGACCGCAGAAGGCGGAATCAAGTTCCCCCACCGCCGACGAGCACCCCGCATTGACACCTCCTATGTAGGAACAGCCTCACATTTTTTCACCCCCATTTCGTTGATAATGATGCTGCCACGGCATTCAAATCCGGTCCGGCATTTCGCACGCCTGCGAGGCTTCCTTGCGCCCGGTCCTCTCGAGTTCAACAAGGAACCGCGATCGTATCACACGCGATGGGCGATCGTGCGTCTGTGGGCGGTCGCCTTAGTTATGTTTGAACAGCGTATTTGGTGCCGCTGCGGCCTTCACGAAATGCTTGGTCCGCTTCTCTGCCGGCCGATGGTCCATGAAATCCCCTCCCCACCCATGACACCAGACACCTCCTTGCCAATATGCCGATCAAGCACTGGCCTCCATGGTACCAGCGTGAACTCGCGCGATTTCTCGATGACAGCGTATTTTCCGCCGGCGAGCTCGACGGAGCGGCGGAGCGTGCCTTCTATTCGATCTCCAGTCTGGGCTTCAGAATAGGGCAGTCCGAGTTCGTCAGACAGTTGACCGGCAACACGGTTCAGCTCACGTTGACGCAGCATCGAAAGCATGTTGGCGCGATAGACGATCCGGTCCTGCTCTTCCCGAGCAAGACCTTGCGCAATCAGCCACTGCCGCCGGCGGCCTTGCGCCTCTCGGACATCGCGGCCGAAACCAGAGCTGTGCAAGGCCTCCGGTGTGTCGGAAACCAGCTCTCGATCGAGCCAGGTGGCGCCGTCGAAGCTGACTTGGCTCTCCAGCAGCATTGATGAGAGCTTGTCGACGACAACAGGCTCGGCCCTCGCTCGCTGACGCTCGTAGCCCGCGACGCGGTCGAGATGGTCCGGCGCGATAGTCCATGTACCGTCCGGCTCGCGCTCGACACCACCGGTCGCCCGGCGGATCGCCTCCAGTCGCCGCACGTGCGTTTCGGCAAAGCGTTCGGTGGCCGACGGGTCATGCTTGAGATGGATATCGATGCTGTAGCGCCCGTCATGGGCTGTGGCGATCTCGGCAATTGTGCGGTCGACTCGCCTTGGCCCGGTGTCGCTCGGCGTGACCCGCACTATGCAGCCCTCTGGCGTCGGTTGGGTGGCCTCGCCTTTGCCGATATCAACATAGTGGCTTTTGCCGTCCACGCCGTCGACGACGAGGTAATGGCGGTCAGTGATTTCGTCGGCCAGGCCGCGCGCAATGATGCGGCCGACGACAGGCTGCATCTGCTCTGCAGATCGATCATGGACAACATAGTCGGCGGCACTGCGGGCGAGCCCCTTGCCGGTCAGTTCGCGGTGCATGGTCTTGATGATGTCGCCCCGCTCGCCGATGCGGCGCAGTGTCGCTTCAAGCTCGCCATCAAGGCGCCAGCGGCCCGAGCCGACTTCCTCAGCCAGACCCATCCGCTCGAGCTTGCGCAGGCGGCCCTGGTGCAGCGTCTGGCGAAACATGTCTCGGCTGGCGGGTGAGACATGCCCCTCATGGTCGCGGATGCGGAGCAGCTGCCGATCGATGCTGGTGAAGCGTTCCCGCTCCATTTCCTGGCGCAGGCGTTGCTCGATCTCGCGGTCCGTTCTCGGGCCAAGGTCGAGGCTGACCAGCTCGGCCGCCCGTTCACGGATTCCAGACGAGATGTAGTCTCGCGCGATGACAAGATTTTCGCCGCGCTCGTCCTTGCCGCGGACGATAATATGGGCATGCGGATGACCAGTGTTGAAATGATCGACGGCGACCCAGTCGAGCCTGGTGCCGAGGTCTTCTTCCATCTGCGCCATGAGACGCCGCGTGAGCGGCTTCAGGTCATCATACTCGATGCCGTCTTCAGGGGCGACGATGAAGCGGAACTGATGCCGGTCGCCATCGGCACGATCGATAAAGGCCTTGCCATCGACGCGGTCGCTGTCGGCGCTATAGAGCTCGCCATGCTCGCCTTCGCGGGTGACGCCGTCGCGCTGGAGGTAGCGAAGGTGTGCACGTGCCCCGTCAACACCCTTGCCGGCCAGCTTGACGATACGCGCCTTGACGACGGCGCGCCGCTGCCGAAACGCCGCGTGGCGGTCGCGCGCTCTGAGAACGGCGGCAGCAGCCCCGCCGCGCCCCGCCCGGCTTCCGATGAAGCGGCCACGGCGCCCGCTGCCGCCGCCGGCTCGGTTGATCGCGGCGCGGATCTGGCCGGCGAAACGCTTGCCTGCCTTCGAGCCGCGCGATCCGATTTTGCCCAGGCTCGGCTTGAACTCTTCATCCTGCATTGAGCCTCCTAGTAATCTTAAGCAAAATCAGCGGTTTGTCGGCAGCAGCTCTCCTGACGCTGAAGGCAGCCTCCGTGAAAAAGGATGTGCAGACAAAGACTTCGCCGCCTCCGGGAGGCGATGCCTTTATCTTGCCTTCCGCGGACCTGCCTCGCTGCCCCGCCCGACCCACGGTACCCCTGCCCTCACCTGCGATCCGGCCGGCCTGACCTTGCTCGCTCCGATCCGAGCGGCACCACGATTTGGCCATTCGGATCGGTCGCGGAAACACCGTTTCGCAGGAAAAACAGCGACTGCCCGGACGGGATTTCCGGCGCTTTTCCGGAACGGGATTTGCCGGTGAACGCGTCCATGTCGGCGGCCGAAATCCCCGCAGCCTTGACCTCTTCCAGATACGAAACCGTCTCGCTGGGCAGCGGTCGCCCACGCTGCAAATGCTGTTCGTAGCGGTCCGGCCCAGCGTTATAGGCGGCAAACAGGCCGGGAAAGCCGAAGCGGTCATACATGGCGCGCAGATAGGCAGTGCCTGCCAGAATGTTGTCGCGAGGGTCGTGCGGATCGGCTCCCAGGCCAAGCTCTGCGCGCACCTCCTCGTAGGTGCCGGGCATCACCTGCATGAGGCCAATGGCGCCGGCGCTCGATGTGATCGGCCGTCCGTCCACCATTGTCTGCCCCCGGCTTTCGGCATCCATGACGGCATAAATCCAGGGCTGTGGAATGCTGAATCGCCGGCTTGCTTCGGCCACCAAGGGCTGCCATCGTTGGAGCTGCGGACCACGGGAGATGGCGGCCGGCTGAGCGTCGGTCGCGGCGGAACAGGCGCATGGCGCTATCGCGACCATGCCCAGCATCAGGAGGGTTACTCGGTCCATAGCGGCACGAGCCTCCCGGCAATATTTTCGGCCGGCACCGGCCCGAAATAGCGGCTGTCGAAGGAGCGGTTTCTATCGTTGCCGAGCAGGAAAAACTCGTCGGCGGCGAGCTTGCGGCAGTCCTTCCACCAAGGCAGCGGACGGTGCTGCGTGTCGGTTGCCAGCCGGCGCGCGACAATCTCGCCGCCGATGATGATGGCGTCGCCGAAGGCGCAGACATGCTCGCCAGGCAGCGCGGCAAGGCGCTTGACCAGCGGCACATTGCTGGGCAGATAGAAGCGTTCGGCGGCGAGATCGGCGACCGGTTTTGGCGGGCGGACGAGCACGAGGTCGCCCCGAGCCGGTGATCCGGACGCGACGCGATAGAGGCCGACCGGCGCACTGGCCGAGGCGTTCCAGACCAGCCAGGGCGATGGTTTGCCGAAGGCGGCGAAGCCGATCAGGCTGAGGCCTGCACTAGCCACGGCGATCGTCTTGCGCGCCCGAATGCGCCGCAGATGGCTGCCGATCAGACGGATAGTGGGACGCCGGCTCATGAGCGGCCTCCCTCACCGGCCGAGCCGGAATCGTGCCCGGCATCCTCGGGCCTGGTCTCCTGCGCGCGTCCCTTCGACCAGTCGTCGAGCTCGTCGATGTGATAGCGGACATAGCGGCCGTGCTTGCGAAATTGCGGGCCACCGCCCTTGAGCCGCATCTTCTCCAGCGTGCGCTGGGATAGCCCGATATAGAAGGCGGCCTGCGCGGTGTTGAGAAACGGACTGCCCTTCTTCGCGCGGGCCGCGCGTTCGTTTTCGTCGTCCATGATGGTCCTCGTTTCGTTACGGACAAGCGAAGGCGAGGATCGGCGAGCGAGATCGTTTTGGGGACGGGCGAAGAGTGGGGGGCGAGTTTTCGCCGCCCCTTCTTGAGAAGAGCCCCGCGCCCGGGGGGGCGCGGGGGGGGCGGGGGGCGCGAGGCTGGCGGTTCAGTCGACCGGGTTCCAGATGATGGCGTATGTGTCGTCGTCGTCCTGGCCGGCGGCGCGGCCGAGATTGGCGTAGAGCTTGCGCGGACCGAACTCCGGGGCGGCAATCGACAGGCTCACATAGTCCTTGCCGGAGGTCTCGCCGGTGCGGATCCAGCCGGCCCCTACTTCGACCCCTTGCGTCAGCACCCGAAAGTCGGGATGGGTGTCGGCGCTCTTTGCCTGATTGGGCACGATGTCGATGTCGGCGCGGACGCTGAGCGTCTTGAGCTGGCCCTTGTAGCCGCCGTTTTCCTGTTTGGTGACGTATCCGATCGCGGTCATTTTCAGTCTCCTTTTGGTGCTCGCCGGGGACCATTCCCCTGCGATGGCGGACCGTGATGGGCGCGTCCGGACCGCCGGAACCGGGACGGCCGCAGCGATAGCGGAGGACCCGAGCGGACAGCTTTTTTGAAGCGAAGCGGCGCGAGGAAGCCGCCGCAGGCGGCGGGGAAAAAAGCTGCTGGCGAGGGTTTCGGTCGGGCCGGATCCGCCCATAGGTCGTCAAGCCAGCCGCAGGGGAATGGTCCCTGAGACGCATGGAGACAGGTGGCGCGATCGGCGGCACAAGAGCGGGCGGCAATGCAGGGGGCTTGCTGCGCGGGCTCTGTCGGCAACCCGATCGGTAATTGGCCCATGCGCGGAGCGCCTCGGCAAGCAACCCGGCGCGGTGCAGGGCTGCCGAAATGGGGGCGAGTTGGCGTCGGGATTTCTCGCGCGGCACTGGCTCGACAAGACGACCAATCGGCAGCCGGCGCGGCCCCGGAGCGGCGCGGGCGACCTGAGCGGCGGTACTCGAGAGAACCGCCGCTTAGGCCCTGATCGACTATTCGCGCGCGAACAGCGGCTGCACTTGTGTCCACTGATCGGCGGTGCGGAAGCCGCCGCGGCTGGTGTAGCTTTCGGCGGGGAATTTCATCCAGCGCGGCAGCCAGCTCTCGACCCACTGGCGGCCATTCTCGCCCGCCAGGAAGTCACGGATGATCTTCTTTTGCGTCTTGACCTTCTCGGCGACATTGCCGTCCGCGACCAGCTTGCCGCCGACCTCGGCCAGCATCGAATTGGCGATTTCCTTGTCGCGCAAGAGGTCGAAGAAGGCGTCGTCCGGTTGCCACCATGCGCCCATATCGACGTTCAGATGGTTGCCGAGTGCCTCGATGACGGCGCTGCCGGCTGCAAGCGTCTCGGCCATGACAAGGGTGAGAACGCGCATGACATCGTCGTCGCACAGCGCCAAGAGGCGCGCGAACACGCCGGCGATAGCAAAGGCGTCGCCATTGCCGCCGGCGACCACGCCATCCTCAGCCGGTGATCCGAGCAGGGCCAACACTTCGCGCCGCTTTTTGCCGAATGCAGCCTCAGCCTTGCAGCCGGCAAGTCTGGCAGTCACCGTTTCGTTGACTGCGCGCTGTGGCTCACGGCGCACCTGCCACAGGCCGGAACCGGTGATGGCGTGCGCCACCACGAGGCGCAGCGCCACGGCGGGATGGTCGAGCATGGCCGCACGCACGGCGGCATGGCGATGCAGATCGACATAGTTCTGCATCGGGCCGGTGAGTTCGGGGCGCGGCGGCTTGGCGGCTGTTTCTTCTTGCTCGCCGCCCTCGCGGGCGCGGCGCGCTTCCTTGCGTGACAGCCAGCCCTCGTGACACTCGACCTCGCCGCGATGCGAGACAGTGATGACGACCTTGCCGCCCTTCTTCTTCGGGGTCTTCTCGTGGTCCCATGGGTGGAATACTGGCCCGGCTCCAGCAGCACCACCTCGCTCCAGCCGTCGTTGAGATAGGTGTCGCGTCTGGCGGCAATCGCTTCGTTCTGCTTTTGCCAGAACAGGTCGGCATCGGCGAAATAGCTGTCCTCGCCGAACAGGTCCGAGGTGATCAGGCCGGGTATTCGTCGATGGCAAACAGCGCCACCTTGGTGGAAATCGACTGGCCGCCGAACAGCCGTTGCTTCAATTGAAAGCCACGCGGCGCGTATTGATCGGGATCGGCACAGAGTGCCAGCCAGTCCTTCTGCTGCGCCTTGGACGCCATGGTGAGATGGCGCGCCGTCTCGGCGTCGATCTCCTCGCGCCGGTAGGCTTCGCGGATTTTTGGGCAAGAGATCGCCAAGCGCCAGAATGCGTTTGACGTTGAGGTCAGTGATGCCGAAGGTCGCAGCGATCTCGGCAACGGCGGCCTTGCCTGACGAGCCGCGAAAGCGTCTCCCATTGCGATACTTCGTCAGGATCGAGCCGGGCGAGGTTTTCGATCAGCGAGGCTTCCAGCGCATCGGCGTCGTCGCCATCCTCCATGATGGCGCAGGGCAAGGGATCGCCTTCGCCGCGCTCGTCGGCAAGCGATTTCGCGGCGAAATAGCGCCGCCTGCCGGCAACGATCTCGAAGGTTTCCGGCTGGCCGTTCGGCCGCACAAGGAGAGGCACCAGCACGCCGCGCGCACGCACGGATGGCAGGATATCGGATATGTCGGGCGCGCGTTTTCCATGGCGCATGTTGAGCGCGGAAATCTTGAGCTGATCCAAGGGGATGTGGGCAAGCTGCATGGTTACTCTCTTTCGCTTTGGTTGAGGTTGTCCCGCCGCAGAGGCCGAAGGCCGGCGCGGCGGGACGGTTTTTGCGCCTATCGGCGCTGCTGTTCCGCCGTGTCGGGCGGAAGCTCGGAATGGGGCTTTGACAGGGCGTCTGCTGCTTGCCGCAGAAGTCGCTCGGCCTCGGTGATGTGGCCGCAAATGCGGGCGGCTTCGGCATAGACGGAGAGCGTAAAGCGCGCCTGGAAATGCAGGTCGCGCTCTATGCCGAGGCCAAGCGGACCTTTTACGGATGCAAGCTCGGCCAGACTGACGCTGCCGAGTTCGGGGAAGCCGAAGCCGAGATCGCAAAGGCCGAACAGCGTGTCGCCATCGGCGTCGAGTTCGCTCAGAAGCCACGTCGCGGCACCTGTCGGATTAAACAGTTTCACAACGGGAAAATGGTCGATGTCGGCCTCGGCGGCGCCATTGGCGAGCAGTCGTGCGCGCAGTGGATCGGTGATCAGGATCATGGAAAGACTCCTTGTCAGAACAGGTCGAGTTGATTTCTGCTGGCTTCATCGAAGAGGCCGATATCGAGCGGCTTTTGCGCCGCGCGCGGACACATCGGCGCGTCCATCAGGAGGGTGAGCCGATCGCGCGTGGTGATCGGCCGAACGCCGGGAATGAGCAGCTGCTCGCCTTGCGGCGTCGGCTCGGTCGCGGTCAGTTGAGGATCGCGCATCGTCATGCCGCAATCCCTTCCTGCGCCTCGCCTTCGGCATCGGCCTGAAGGCCAAGCAGGAAATCGGCGGCCTTGGAGGCAAGACTGGCGGCACGGAAGATCGCGCGGTTGTCCTCGCGCAGCACCTTCAGCCATGAGCCGATGTAATCGGCATGACGCACGGTCGGCTCGATACCGAGATTGCTGCAGACGAAGGCGGCAGTGATTTCGGCGACCAATTCTTCACGCGCGTAAGCCTTGGAGCCGAACGAGCCGGAGAGGTCGCGAGCAAGCCGCGTCGGGTGGCCGGTCCAGTGGCCAAGCTCGTGAAAGCAGGTCCGGTAATAGTCGATCTGGTGATGGAACGCCGGCTGCGGCGGCACCTGAATGTGGTCGCTGCCCGGCATGTAGAAAGCGCGATCGCCGCCGACCCTGAAATCCGCACCGCTGGCGCGAATGAGCGTCTCGGCCTGCGGCACGATCTCGCACTGAGGCAGCGGCTCGGCGGCGGCATAGAGGTCTTCCGGAAGATTATCGCACTGCGCGACATTGAAGACGGTGAAGCGCTTCAAAAAAGGCACGGCCTGTGGTTCATCGCCCTCGTGGCGTGCGCGCTCCTTCTCGTCCTTGGGGACAAAGCGGTCGGCATGCACGATGGTCGTGCCGCGCTCGCCCTTCCTGACATTGCCGCCAAGCACGAGCGCCTGCCGGAAGGTGAGCCAGTTCTGGCTGGGATAGCTGCGCTCGATCACCGCGCCCCACAGGATGAGGATATTGATTCCGGAATAGGTGCGCCCAGAGGATGCATTCCTCGGCAGGCCAAGGCCTGCCTTTGCCCTGCCCCATGGCTTGACCCATGGCACGGTGCCGCGCTCCAGTTCGGCAATGATGCGGTCGGTGATCTCCTGATAAAGGCTGGCGCCGGGGCGCCCGCCCTTGCCTGCGCCAGCCTCTGTGCTGGCACAACGCTTGCTGTTTGCATGCATCGTCTTATCCTCCGCTCGCAAATCGCCGCGCCTTTCCCCGGAAGCGGGGTGGGCGGCGAGTCGCGACCGGAAAGGCCCGCCGTGGGAGGCGGACCGCATCCGAAGGACCGGAACG
>NZ_JAMYRK010000099.1:0-15158 GCF_040321335.1 Mesorhizobium sp. M0437 | reverse complement strand
CGCCGATCCCCCCCCCCCCTCCAAAACTCACAGGCACCGGCTCGACGCCCGGTGCCCTTTCTACAACATTAAGATCTGGTGACACCGCGGGGCCGGGGGGCCCCCCCCCCGCCACTCCTTTCGCGTCGAAGGGAGGCTGCGTAACGCGAAGAGTGCGAAAACCTCTTTCCTGAGGGCCGCAAACCGGCCTTCAGGAAACGGGTTTTCTCCCGTTTCTGGCCCGCCGCCAATTGGCGGCGGGTGAAAAGACAAGAAGCCGCCGACAGGCGGCGGGCAACAAGACAGGGCCGCCAAGGTGGCCCGAGATGCAAGGCGAGCCGCGGCGAGGCTCGTCCCGAGAATTGAGCTAAGGAGCGACGATGGCCCAAACCCAGACTTTCAATGGCCGCAGACGCGTACGCAAGTTTTTCGGAAAGATCCCGGAAGTTGCGGAGATGCCGAACCTGATCGAGGTTCAGAAGGCATCCTATGACCAGTTCCTGATGGTGGAGGAGCCCAAGGGTGGGCGTCCTGACGAGGGACTGCAGGCAGTTTTCAAGTCGGTCTTCCCGATTTCCGATTTTTCCGGCTCCTCGATGCTGGAATTCGTGAAGTATGAGTTCGAGGGACCGAAATTCGACGTTGACGAATGCCGTCAGCGCGATCTGACCTATGCGGCGCCGCTCAAGGTGACGCTGCGCCTCATCGTGTTCGATATCGACGAGGATACCGGCGCCAAGTCGATCAAGGACATCAAGGAGCAGGACGTCTACATGGGCGACATGCCGCTCATGACCTTGAACGGCACCTTCATCGTCAACGGCACCGAGCGCGTCATCGTCTCGCAGATGCACCGTTCGCCAGGCGTCTTCTTCGACCATGACAAGGGCAAGTCGCACTCGTCCGGCAAGCTCCTGTTTGCCGCGCGCGTCATTCCCTATCGCGGTTCGTGGCTCGACATCGAGTTCGATAGCAAGGACGTCGTGCATGCCCGCATCGATCGCCGCCGCAAGATCCCGGTGACGTCGCTGCTGATGGCGCTCGGCATGGACGGCGAAGAGATCCTGTCGACCTTCTACAACAAGATCACCTACAAGCGCGCCGGCGACCATTGGCGCATCCCGTTCAACGTCGACCGTTTCCGCGGCCTCAAGGCCGTTGGTGACCTGGTCGACGCCGACACCGGCGAAGTCGTCGTCGAGGCCGGCAAGAAGATCACCGCCCGCCAGGCCAGGGCGCTTGGCGAAAAGGGTCTCAAGGCGATCAAGGCGACCGACGAGGATCTGCTCGGCAACTACCTTGCCGAGGATATTGTCAACTACGCGACCGGCGAGATCTTCCTCGAAGCCGGTGACGAGATCGACGAAAAGACGCTGAAAGTGCTGCTTGGCACCGGTGACGATGAGATCAAGGTCCTCGACATCGACCACGTCAACGTCGGCGCCTACATCCGCAACACGCTCAACGTCGACAAGAACGAGAGCCGCCAGGACGCGCTGTTCGACATCTACCGCGTCATGCGCCCCGGCGAGCCGCCGACGCTGGAAACCGCTGAGGCCATGTTCAACTCGCTGTTCTTCGACAGCGAGCGCTATGATCTGTCGGCCGTTGGCCGCGTCAAGATGAACATGCGCCTCGAGCTCAAGGCCGAGGATACCGTGCGCGTGCTGCGCAAGGACGACATCCTGGCCGTGGTCAAGACGCTCGTCGAACTGCGCGACGGCAAGGGCGAGATTGACGACATCGACAATCTCGGCAACCGCCGCGTGCGTTCGGTCGGCGAGCTGATGGAGAACCAGTACCGCGTCGGCCTGCTGCGCATGGAGCGCGCGATCAAGGAACGCATGTCCTCGATCGAGATCGACACGGTGATGCCGCAGGACCTGATCAACGCCAAGCCGGCGGCTGCCGCCGTGCGCGAGTTCTTCGGTTCCTCGCAGCTGTCGCAGTTCATGGATCAGACCAACCCGCTTTCGGAGATCACCCACAAGCGCCGTCTTTCGGCGCTTGGACCGGGCGGTCTGACCCGCGAGCGTGCCGGTTTCGAAGTGCGCGACGTGCACCCGACGCATTACGGCCGCATCTGCCCGATCGAGACGCCGGAAGGCCCGAACATCGGCCTGATCAACTCGCTTGCGACCTTCGCGCGAGTCAACAAATACGGCTTCATCGAGAGCCCGTACCGCAAGATCGTCAACGGCAAGCTGACCAATGAGGTCGTTTACCTCTCGGCTATGGAAGAGGCCAAGCACCACGTCGCGCAGGCCAATGCCGAGCTCGACAAGAATGGTCATTTCGTCGACGAATTCGTCATTTGCCGCAACGCCGGCGAAGTGATGATGGCGCCGCGCGAAAACGTCGATCTGATGGACGTGTCGCCGAAGCAGATGGTGTCGGTGGCCGCGGCCCTGATCCCGTTCCTCGAGAACGATGACGCCAACCGTGCGCTGATGGGCTCGAACATGCAGCGTCAGGCCGTGCCGCTGGTGCGCGCCGAAGCGCCGTTCGTCGGCACCGGCATGGAGCCGATCGTCGCCCGTGACTCGGGCGCCGCCATCGGCGCCCGCCGCGGCGGCATCGTCGACCAGGTGGACGCGACGCGTATCGTCATCCGCGCCACGGAAGATCTCGATCCCGGCAAGTCCGGCGTCGACATCTACCGGCTAATGAAATTCCAGCGTTCGAACCAGAACACCTGCATCAACCAGCGTCCGCTGGTGCGCATGGGCGACCGGGTCAACAAGGGCGACATCATCGCCGACGGCCCGTCGACCGAGCTCGGCGATCTGGCCCTCGGCCGTAACGTGCTGGTCGCGTTCATGCCGTGGAACGGCTACAACTACGAGGATTCCATCCTCCTGTCCGAGCGCATCGTCGCCGACGACGTCTTCACCTCGATCCACATCGAGGAGTTCGAAGTCATGGCCCGCGACACCAAGCTCGGGCCGGAGGAGATCACGCGCGACATTCCCAACGTCTCGGAAGAAGCGCTGAAGAACCTCGATGAGGCCGGCATCGTCTACATCGGTGCGGAAGTGCAGCCGGGCGACATCCTGGTCGGCAAGATCACGCCGAAGGGCGAAAGCCCGATGACGCCGGAAGAAAAGCTGCTGCGCGCCATCTTCGGTGAAAAGGCCTCGGACGTGCGCGACACCTCGATGCGCATGCCTCCGGGAACCTTCGGCACCGTCGTCGAAGTGCGTGTCTTCAACCGCCACGGCGTCGAGAAGGACGAGCGCGCCATGGCCATCGAGCGCGAGGAGATCGAACGCCTCGCCAAGGACCGCGACGACGAGCAGGCGATCCTCGACCGCAACGTCTATTCGCGCCTTTCCGACGTTCTCGTCGGCAAGGAGGCGATTGCCGGGCCGAAGGGCTTCAAGAAGGGCTCGAAGCTGTCGAAGGACACGCTCGACGAGTATCCCCGTTCGCAGTGGTGGCAGTTTGCCGTGGAGAACGAAAAGCTCCAGAGCGAACTGGAAGCCCTGCGTGGCCAGTACGACGATTCCAAGAAGGCGCTCGAGCAGCGCTTCATGGACAAGGTCGAGAAGGTGCAGCGCGGCGACGAGATGCCTCCGGGCGTCATGAAGATGGTCAAGGTCTTCGTGGCCGTGAAGCGCAAGATGCAGCCCGGCGACAAGATGGCCGGCCGGCACGGCAACAAGGGTGTCGTGTCGCGGATCGTTCCGGTCGAGGACATGCCTTTCCTCGAGGACGGCACGCATGCCGACATTGTGCTCAACCCGCTGGGTGTGCCGTCGCGCATGAATGTCGGCCAGATTCTGGAAACGCACCTGGGCTGGGCCTGCGCCGGAATGGGCAGGAAGATCGGCGATCTGATCGATGCGTACAAGACAGCGGGCGACATCAAGCCGCTGCGCAAGACGCTCGAGAGCTTCATGCCGGCCAACGACCGCAACGAGCCGGTCCGCGAATATGATGACGAGAGCATCGTTCGCCTCAGCGAGCAGATGCGCCGCGGCGTCTCCATCGCGACACCGGTGTTCGACGGCGCGCACGAGGCCGACATCAACATCATGCTGGAGCAGGCGGGCCTGCACACCAGCGGTCAGTCGCAGCTCTATGACGGACGCACCGGCGAGCCGTTCGATCGCAAAGTGACGATGGGTTACATATATATGCTCAAGCTTCACCACCTTGTGGACGACAAGATCCACGCGCGTTCGATCGGTCCGTACTCGCTCGTTACCCAGCAGCCGCTGGGCGGCAAGGCGCAGTTCGGTGGCCAGCGCTTCGGCGAGATGGAGGTCTGGGCGCTCGAAGCGTACGGCGCCGCCTACACGCTGCAGGAGATGCTGACGGTGAAGTCGGATGACGTCGCCGGACGCACCAAGGTCTACGAGGCGATCGTCAGAGGCGACGACACCTTCGAGGCCGGCATTCCCGAGAGCTTCAACGTTCTCGTCAAGGAAATGCGGTCTCTCGGCCTCAATGTCGAGTTGGAGAACACCAAGCTCGACGACAACCCGATCCGGCTGCCCGACGCGGCCGAGTAAGCAAGACGTCCGGCCGCGGTCTTCCCGCGACCGGACGCACCAAATTCTCGGCCGATGGCCGATCAAGTCGGCGGGCGTTTGGCCCGCGCTAGATGCAAGGGGTTTTCGAGGACCCCGAAAAGGAGAACGGCATGAACCAAGAGGTCATGAATCTCTTCAATCCCCAGGCGCCTGCGCAGGTGTTCGATTCCATCCGGATCTCGCTTGCCAGCCCTGAGAAGATTCTGTCCTGGTCGTTCGGCGAGATCAAGAAGCCGGAGACCATCAACTACCGCACCTTCAAGCCGGAGCGTGACGGCCTGTTCTGCGCGCGCATTTTTGGCCCGATCAAGGACTATGAGTGCCTGTGCGGCAAGTACAAGCGCATGAAATACAAGGGCGTCATCTGCGAGAAGTGCGGCGTCGAAGTCACGCTGTCGCGCGTCCGCCGCGAGCGCATGGGCCATATCGAGCTGGCGGCACCGGTCGCCCACATCTGGTTCCTGAAGTCGCTGCCGTCGCGCATCGGCACGCTGCTCGACATGACGCTGAAGGACATCGAGCGGGTCCTCTACTTCGAGAACTACATCGTTACCGAACCCGGCCTCACCGCGCTGAAGGAGCACCAGCTGCTCAGCGAGGAAGAGTACATGATGGCCGTCGACGAGTATGGCGAGGATTCGTTCACCGCCATGATCGGCGCCGAGGCGATCCACGACCTTCTGGCCGGCATGGACCTCGAGAAGATCGCCGGCGACCTGCGTTCTGAGCTGGCTTCAACCACATCCGAGCTCAATCTGAAGAAGTACCTGAAGCGGCTCAAGGTCGTCGAGAACTTCATGGAGTCTGGCAACCGTCCGGAATGGATGATCATGAAGGTGGTTCCGGTGATTCCGCCGGATCTGCGCCCGCTTGTCCCGCTGGACGGCGGCCGTTTCGCCACGTCGGATCTGAACGACCTCTATCGCCGCGTCATCAACCGCAACAACCGCTTGAAGCGGCTGATCGAGCTGCGCGCGCCCGGCATCATCGTGCGCAATGAAAAGCGCATGCTGCAGGAAGCCGTCGATGCGCTGTTCGACAACGGCCGCCGCGGCCGCGTCATCACCGGCGCCAACAAGCGTCCGCTGAAGTCGCTGTCCGACATGCTGAAGGGCAAGCAGGGCCGCTTCCGCCAGAACCTGCTCGGCAAGCGCGTCGACTATTCCGGCCGCTCGGTCATCGTTACCGGTCCGGAGCTCAAGCTCCACCAGTGCGGCCTGCCGAAGAAGATGGCGCTCGAACTGTTCAAGCCCTTCATCTACGCCCGTCTCGACGCCAAGGGCTACTCCTCGACCGTCAAGCAGGCGAAGAAGCTGGTCGAGAAGGAGCGTCCGGAGGTCTGGGATATCCTCGACGAGGTCATCCGCGAGCATCCGGTGCTGCTGAACCGCGCACCGACGCTGCACCGCCTCGGTATCCAGGCGTTCGAGCCGATCCTGATCGAAGGCAAGGCGATCCAGCTTCACCCGCTGGTCTGCACGGCCTTCAACGCCGATTTCGACGGCGACCAGATGGCGGTCCACGTGCCGCTGTCGCTGGAAGCGCAGCTCGAAGCCCGCGTGCTGATGATGTCGACCAACAACATCCTGCACCCGGCTTCCGGTGCGCCGATCATCGTGCCGTCGCAGGACATGGTTCTCGGTCTCTACTATCTCTCGATCGTCAATCAGAACGAGCCGGGCGAGGGCATGGTGTTTGCCGACATGGGCGAACTCCAGCACGCGCTCGAGACCAAGGCAGTCACGCTGCATGCCAAGATCAAGGGGCGCTTCCGCACGGTCGACGCCGACGGCAAGGTCGTGTCGAAGATCTACGACACCACGCCTGGCCGCATGATCATCGGCGAGCTGCTGCCGAAGAACCACAACGTGCCCTACGAGACCGCCAACCAGGAGATGACCAAGAAGAACATCTCCAAGATGATCGACACCGTCTACCGCCATTGCGGTCAGAAGGAGACGGTCATTTTCTGCGATCGCATCATGGCTCTCGGCTTCAGCCACGCCTGCCGTGCCGGCATTTCGTTCGGCAAGGACGACATGCTGATCCCGGACGCCAAGATCAAGCTGGTGTCCGACACCGAGGCTTTGGCCAAGGAATACGAGCAGCAGTACAATGACGGCCTGATCACCCAGGGCGAGAAGTACAACAAGGTCGTCGACGCCTGGGCCAAGTGCTCGGAAAAGGTCGCCGACGAAATGATGGCCCGCATCAAGGCGGTCGAGTTCGAGGACAACGGCCGTCAGAAGCCGATGAACTCGATCTACATGATGTCGCACTCCGGTGCGCGCGGCTCGCCCACCCAGATGCGCCAGCTCGCCGGCATGCGCGGCCTGATGGCCAAGCCCAGCGGTGAAATCATCGAGACGCCGATCATCTCGAACTTCAAGGAAGGCCTCACCGTGCTCGAGTATTTCAACTCGACCCACGGCGCCCGCAAGGGTCTGGCCGACACCGCCTTGAAGACGGCGAACTCGGGTTACCTGACGCGTCGTCTCGTCGACGTGGCGCAGGACTGCATCGTCAACTCTCTCGACTGCGGCACCGACAAGGGCCTCACCATGCAGCCGATCGTCGATGCTGGTCAGGTCGTCGCTTCGGTTGGCCAGCGCGTTCTCGGCCGCACCTCGCTCGACGACATCACCCATCCGGTCACCGGCGAGGTTCTGGTCAAGGCCGGAACGCTGATGGACGAGCGTGACGTGGAACTGATCGAAAAGGCCGGCGTGCAGTCGGTTCGCATCCGTTCGGCGCTGACCTGCGAGGTCAGGGTCGGCGTCTGCGCGGTCTGCTACGGACGCGATCTGGCCCGCGGCACGCCCGTCAACCAGGGCGAGGCTGTCGGCGTCATCGCGGCGCAGTCGATCGGCGAGCCGGGCACCCAGCTCACCATGCGTACCTTCCACATGGGCGGCACGGCGCAGGTGGTGGATTCCTCGTTCCTTGAAGCCTCCTATGAGGGCAAGGTCGAGATCCGCAACCGCAACGTGGTGCGCAACTCCGACGGCCAGCTGATGGTCATGGGCCGCAACATGGCGGTGCTGATCCTCGACGAAGCCGGCAAGGAACGCGCCACGCACCGCGTTACCTATGGTTCGCGCATCTTCGTCGACGATGGCGACAAGGTGAAACGCGGCCAGCGCATCGCCGAGTGGGATCCTTATACCCGCCCGATCCTCACCGAAATCGAGGGCAGGGTGGCATTCGAGGATCTGGTCGATGGCATTTCCGTTCAGGAAACCGCCGACGAATCGACCGGCATCACCAAGCGCGAGGTCATCGACTGGCGTTCGACGCCACGCGGCAACGACCTCAAGCCGGCGATCGTCGTCCAGGATGCCAAGGGCAAGGTCGGCAAGCTGTCGAAAGGCGGCGACGCCCGCTTCCTGCTCTCGGTCGAGGCCATTCTTTCGGTCGAGCCGGGCGCACAGGTTCGTCCCGGCGACGTGCTGGCGCGTATCCCGATGGAAAGCGCCAAGACCAAGGACATCACCGGCGGTCTGCCGCGTGTTGCCGAACTGTTCGAGGCACGCCGTCCGAAGGACCACGCCATCATCGCCGAGATCGATGGCACGATCCGCTTCGGCCGCGACTACAAGAACAAGCGCCGCATCATCATCGAGCCGCATGACTCGACGCTTGAGCCAGTCGAATACCTGATCCCGAAGGGCAAGCCGTTCCATCTCCAGGACGGCGACGTCATCGAGAAGGGCGACTACATCCTCGACGGCAATCCGGCGCCGCACGACATCCTGGCGATCAAGGGCGTGGAGGCGCTTGCCTCCTACCTCGTCAACGAAATCCAGGAGGTCTACCGACTGCAGGGCGTGTCGATCAACGACAAGCACATCGAGGTGATCGTTCGCCAGATGCTGCAGAAGGTCGAGATCACCACGCAGGGCGATTCGACCTACATTCCGGGCGACCACGTCGACGTGATCGAGTTGGAAGAGGTCAATGAGCGCCTGGTCGAGGAAGGCAAGAAGCCGGCCGAAGGTCAGCCGGTGCTGCTCGGCATCACCAAGGCCTCGCTGCAGACGCCGTCCTTCATCTCCGCCGCTTCCTTCCAGGAGACGACGAGGGTGCTGACCGAAGCTGCGGTTGCCGGCAAGACCGACATGCTGCAGGGGCTGAAGGAAAACGTCATCGTCGGCCGGCTGATCCCGGCCGGTACCGGCGGTACGATGAGCCAGATCCGGCGCATCGCCACCTCGCGCGACGAGTTGATCATCGACGAGCGCCGCAAGGCGTCCGGCGTCGAGGTCGCCGAGCCGATGCTGACCGACATGGTTAACGCCGCGCAGTAAGCGCGCAAGCAAGAGAAGATAGAAAAGGGGCCTAAGTGGCCCCTTTTCGCATTTTGGTTCCTCATTCGGATGGGAGAAGAAACGATGAGCAGGAAGATTTGGGCTTCTGTCGACGACTACATTGTCGAAGCTCTTTTCGAGGCGGATCCCGCTCTTGATGCCGTTCTGGCGGCCAACCATGATCAGGGCCTGCCGCCTATCGACGTTTCCCCGGCACAAGGCAAGCTGCTCTCACTTCTTGCGCGAATGCAGGGAGCGAGGAAGGTACTCGAAATCGGCACATTGGGCGGTTATTCGACAATCTGGATGGCGCGAGCATTGCCGATGGACGGCAAGGTCGTGACGCTCGAGCTTGATCCGCACCACGCCAGTGTCGCGCGGTCGAACTTTGAACGGGCAGGGGTGTCTGACCGTGTGGAACTGCGGGTCGGACCGGCGCTTCAATCGCTTGCGGCCTTAGGCGCCGAGAATGCCGGGCCGTTCGACTTCATCTTCATCGACGCCGACAAGCCGAACAACCCGCACTATCTGTCCTGGGCCATGCGTCTTTCGAGGCCGGGGACCGTCATCGTCTGCGACAATGTCATCCGTGACGGCGCGGTGGTGAATGAAGATGGTCGCGATGCCAATGTCGAAGGGGCACGCGCGGCGTTCTCGTTCATCGGCAGCGACAAACGTCTGGAAGGCACCGCGATCCAGACTGTTGGCGCCAAGGGCTATGACGGCTTTGCAATAGCGATCGTTAATTGAATTTGTGCGGTGCGCCGGCCGGACCTGCGATCCGGCGGCGCCCACTGATCAATCGAAAAACGCCTCCACCACATTGCGCTTGCCGAGCATGAAGGCGTCGGCGACGTGCTGCAGGGGCGCGAGATCGACGTCGGAGGTGCCGGCGCGCACGATCTCGGCGAAGCGCTTGTAGAGCATCGGATATTCGGCTTCCGGCTCCTCGTGAACGACGCGGCCATCGATGGCAAGCTTTGAGCCGCCGCCAGAAAGCACCATCGATCCTGCCTCGGTATCGGCCAGGATGTCCCAGCTTTGCGGGCCGGTCTGACGCCAATCGAGTTCCATCGTCACCGGCAGACCGTTCGACGTGCGGAAGGCGATATGGGCGGCGATGGGGGCCGCGCGGTTTTCGGGGAAATCGAGTTCTGCCGAGCTGATGAACATCGGCGGCAGGATGTGGGTAGCGATCGACAGGGCGTTGATGCCGGGATCGAACACGCCAAAGCCGCCGGGAGCCCAGATCCATTCCTGATTCGGATGCCAGCGGCGCACGTCTTCTTTCCAATTGATGGCGGCCGACCTGATCGTTGTCGATCCAAGGAATGCGCGCGCAGCTTCGACAGCCGGCGCATAGCGTGAATGCCAGCTGGCGAACAGGCAGACGCCGTTCGCTGTCGCCAGCGCCTTCAGGTCTTCGACCTCGCTGACCGTGGCGCCGGGCGGCTTTTCCAGAAAAACATGCTTTCTCGCCGTGAGCGCCAAGCGCGCGGCGTCGTAACGAAACTGCGGCGGCATGCACAGCGACACCGCCTCGAGCTCCGGCGTTGCGTCGAGCATCGCCTCGATCGTCGGGAAGTTCGGGATGTCCTCGACTTTGCCATGGCGGCTGGCTGCAGCAACCAGGCGATAATCTTGGTCCTTCGCCAGCGCCGGCAGATGCTGGTCACGGACGATCTTCCCCACGCCGACGATGCCGAGCTTGATGGGATTAGAGGACATGGGAGCTCCGCAGGTTGAGTGTGCTTGGTTTTGCCAGAGGTCGCTTCTTAGCAGAGAACTTGTGCCGGGCAAGTCGCCGGGCTTTGTCGCCGGCCCGTGAGATCGACCGCGATTCAGATCTCTTCAGATCGGCACATCGAACGTCACGATCGACACTTCGCCTTCGAGCGCGCCCTGATAGGCGGACAGATGCGGCTCCTCGTCCGGCACGCCGTCCATGTCGCCGATCTGATCGAGCTCTGCCTCGGCATAACCTTCCGCGGCAAGTGATTCGAGAGCGCGGCGCACCGCCGAATCGTCGTCCGGCGCGACCAACATCACATGCACGCCTTCCGGCTTGCCGCCTTTGCGCTTCCACACCCGCCCGGTAATAATGGTGACCGGGCGCTCCTCATTGTCATTCACGGGTTCGTACCTCCGGGCGAGGGGTTTTGGGCTGTTCATGCCGCCTTTTCGCACGAAGCACGGCCTGGAAACAGCGGCAAGCCGGTCACTTTCTGCCTTCCTCTTGAAAAACGGCGCAAGAAAATTACATGCGCTTTTCGCATGGCTGCCAAGCCTCGGGTTCAGCGCAATATTTGCCGCCCCGGGGTTGACGGACAGTGGCCATACGAGTAGAAGCCGCCCAGTCAGAACCGATGTGAGGCTCTTGCTTCCGAAGCGACACGCTTTGGAGTTTGCCTCAAACAGGGTTCGTTTTACGAGCGAAAAGACATTTCCGGCGTGCACGAAGCGGCTTCCGCTTCCTCTGCCATTTGTTCGGGCAAGACCGCGAGGCGCGGTTTGTGGCCCGAATTTGCGTATGGAAGTGACGCTTTGAGCGGCCCTGACCGGGCGAGATACGGAATTGAGAGACAAGAGGGTTTAATGCCTACCGTCAACCAGCTGATCCGCAAGCCGCGCATTGCGCCGGTGAAGCGCAACAAGGTCCCGGCCATGCAGCAGAACCCGCAGAAGCGGGGCGTCTGCACGCGCGTCTACACCACGACGCCGAAGAAGCCGAACTCGGCGCTGCGCAAGGTGGCCAAGATCCGCCTGACCAATGGTTTTGAAGTGATCGGTTACATCCCCGGCGAAGGCCACAACCTTCAGGAGCACTCGGTGGTGATGATCCGCGGCGGTCGCGTCAAGGATCTTCCGGGCGTCCGTTACCACATCATCCGCGGCGTGCTCGACACGCAAGGCGTGAAGAACCGCAAGCAGCGCCGTTCGAAATACGGCGCCAAGCGTCCGAAGTGACCGAAGCGTAGCCGAGGTCGTTCCGGGCGGCGTCAAGCGACGATCCGGGATCCAGGCCACCGCGTAGAATTGAGGCAGAGAAAAAATGTCCCGTCGTCACAGTGCAGAAAAGCGTGAGATCAATCCGGACCCCAAGTTCGGCGATCTGATCGTCACCAAGTTCATGAACGCCGTCATGTATGACGGCAAGAAGTCGGTTGCCGAGACCATCGTCTACGGCGCGCTCGACCAGGTTCAGTCCAAGACCAAGCAGGAGCCGGTCACCGTCTTCCATCAGGCGCTCGACAATGTCGCGCCGCATGTGGAAGTGCGTTCGCGCCGCGTCGGCGGCGCCACCTACCAGGTTCCAGTCGACGTGCGCCCCGAGCGCCGTCAGGCATTGGCCATCCGCTGGTTGATCGCCGCCGCCCGCAACCGCAACGAGACCACTATGGTCGACCGCCTCTCCGGCGAGCTGATGGACGCGGCCAACAACCGCGGCACCGCCGTCAAGAAGCGTGAAGACACCCACAAGATGGCAGAAGCCAACCGCGCTTTCGCGCACTACCGCTGGTAAAGCGCGAACGAGACTGAAGAGGCACCTCCCATGGCCCGCGAATATAAAATCGAAGACTACCGCAATTTCGGTATCATGGCGCACATCGACGCCGGCAAGACGACGACCACCGAGCGCGTCCTCTATTACACGGGCAAGTCGCACAAGATCGGCGAAGTCCACGACGGCGCTGCCACCATGGATTGGATGGAGCAGGAGCAGGAGCGCGGCATCACCATCACGTCGGCCGCGACCACGACCTTCTGGAAGGGTCGCGACGGCAAGATGCACCGCTTCAACATCATCGACACCCCCGGCCACGTCGACTTCACCATTGAAGTCGAGCGTTCGCTGCGCGTGCTCGACGGCGCCATTGCGCTGCTCGATGCCAATGCCGGTGTCGAGCCGCAGACGGAGACCGTCTGGCGCCAGGCCGACAAGTATCGCGTGCCGCGCATGATCTTCTGCAACAAGATGGACAAGATCGGCGCCGACTTCTACCGCTCGGTCGAGATGATCGGATCGCGCCTCGGTGCGCATGCCGTCGTCATGCAGCTGCCGATCGGCGCCGAGACCGAGTTCAAGGGTGTCGTCGACCTCGTCGAGATGAACGCGCTGGTCTGGCGCGACGAGACGCTGGGCGCTGCCTGGGACATCGTCGAGATCCCTGCCGACCTCAAGGCTCGTGCCGAAGAATACCGCGAGAAGATGATCGAGGCCGCCGTCGAAATGGACGAGACGGCGCTCGAGAATTACCTCGAAGGCAAGATGCCGAGCAACGACGAGATCCGTGCGCTCATCCGCAAGGGCACGATCGCGGTGAAGTTCTATCCGATGTTCTGCGGCTCGGCCTTCAAGAACAAGGGCGTGCAGCCGCTGCTCGACGCCGTCGTCGAATATCTGCCGTCGCCGGCCGATGTCCCGGCCATCAAGGGCGTCGACGCCAAGACCGACGCCGAGATCGAGCGTCATGCCGACGACAACGAGCCGCTGTCGATGCTTGCCTTCAAGATCATGAACGACCCGTTCGTCGGTTCGCTCACCTTTGCCCGCATCTATTCGGGCAAGCTCACCAAGGGCATCTCGGTCGACAACACCGTGAAGGGCAAGAAAGAGCGCATCGGCCGCATGCTGCAGATGCATGCGAATTCGCGCGCCGACGTCGAAGAGGCGTTTGCCGGCGACATCGTCGCCCTCGCTGGCCTCAAGGACACCACCACCGGCGACACGCTCAGTGATCCGCTGCATCCGGTCATCCTCGAGCGCATGGAATTCCCCGATCCGGTCATCCAGATCGCCATCGAGCCGAAGACCAAGAACGACCAGGAAAAGATGGGTCTCGCCCTTCACCGCCTGGCCGCCGAGGATCCGTCCTTCCGCGTCAAGACTGACGAGGAATCGGGCCAGACGATCATTTCCGGCATGGGCGAGCTTCACCTCGACATCATCGTCGACCGCATGCGCCGCGAGTTCAAGGTCGAGGCCAATGTCGGCGCGCCGCAGGTGGCCTACCGCGAGACGATCACCCGCAAGCACGAGCAGGACTACACGCACAAGAAGCAGACCGGCGGTACCGGCCAGTTCGCCCGCGTCAAGATCCTGTTCGAGCCGAATCCGGAAAGCAGCGAATTCGAGTTCGAAACCAAGATCGTCGGCGGCGCTGTGCCGAAGGAATACATCCCCGGTGTCGAAAAGGGCATCAACAGCGTCATGACCTCGGGCCCGTTCGCCGGCTTCCCGATGATCGGCGTCAAGGCGACGCTGATCGATGGCGCCTACCACGACGTGGACTCGTCGGTTCTGGCCTTCGAAATCGCCGGCCGCGCCTGCTTCCGTGAAGCAGCCCCCAAGCTTGGCGTGCAGTTGCTCGAGCCAATCATGAAGGTCGAAGTGGTGACGCCGGAAGATTACGTCGGCAGCGTTATCGGCGACCTGAACGGCCGTCGCGGCCAGATCCAGGGCCAGGAAGCCCGTGGCGTGGCTGTGGTCATCAACGCGATGGTGCCGCTCGCCAACATGTTCAAATACGTGGACAACCTTCGCTCGATGAGCCAGGGCCGCGCGGCCTACACGATGCAGTTCGACCACTACGAGCCGGTCCCGACCGCGGTCGCCCAGGAAGTCCAGAAGAAATACGCGTAACTCGAAACGAGTTGCATCAGTAACTTAATTCAAGGCCCGCACGGGCTGGCAGGAATGGAGAGATCACATGGCAAAAGGTAAATTCGAGCGCACTAAGCCTCATGTGAACATTGGCACGATTGGTCACGTCGACCATGGCAAGACGTCGCTGACGGCGGCGATCACCAAGTATTTTGGCGAATACAAGCGCTACGACCAGATCGATGCGGCGCCGGAAGAGAAGGCGCGCGGCATCACCATTTCGACGGCGCACGTCGAATACGAGACCGCCAACCGCCACTATGCCCATGTCGACTGCCCCGGCCACGCCGACTATGTGAAGAACATGATCACCGGTGCCGCGCAGATGGACGGCGCGATCCTGGTGGTGTCGGCCGCCGACGGCCCGATGCCGCAGACCCGCGAGCACATCCTTTTGGCCCGCCAGGTCGGCGTGCCCTCGATCGTGGTGTTCTTGAACAAGGTCGACCAGGTCGACGACGCCGAGCTGCTCGAGCTGGTCGAGCTCGAGGTGCGTGAGCTTCTGACCAAGAACGAGTTCCCCGGCGACGACATTCCGATCGTCAAGGGTTCGGCGCTTGCCGCCCTTGAAGACAGCGACAAGAAGATCGGCGAGGACGCCATCCGCGAACTGATGGCTGCGGTCGATGCCTACATCCCGACGCCGGTTCGTCCGCTCGACAAGCCGTT
>NZ_JAMYRK010000098.1:0-15450 GCF_040321335.1 Mesorhizobium sp. M0437 | reverse complement strand
CGGCTGCGACCTTCGCCCGGTAGCCGGCGGCGCGGTAGGCGGCGACCGGATCGATGGCGCCGCCGGTCTTCAGCCGCGCCATGGCAAGGATAGGCCGCAGCCACTGAGCATGGTACAGGCGTAAGCATGGCTGATCCGAAGCAATCCCAGATCCACAACTTCAAGGACGTAGCCCGCGGGCCTGAACGCGACGACGAGAAGCCCCTGGGCGAGCGGCTCAAGAAGCTGGTGAAGTACAAGCCGACAGAGAATCTGACGTGACCGATGAGCAGTTGGTTTTGGTAGCGATCCCATCGCTTGTGGCGGTTCTGCTCAATCGCGAACAGCAAAAGGGCTCGCCTTTGACTGAGGACGAAGTCGTGGCGATCAGGGACAGCGCCGCATACATGGCGATGCCATACGACGTCGCCGCGCAGGTGGCGGAGAAGCGCGGCTATGATGACATCAGGCTTGAGAATGCTTGGGAAGACTGGAATGCGGTCCGCCCAAGCCTGGGCTTATAAACGCAACAATCGCGATTGATTCGCACCGACGACCCACCTTAGGCGGGTTTTCGTTTTTCAGCCAATATCAAACAATCCCGCCGCCGACGCTCGCCACCGCCGGCCGTTCGGCTGCGACCTTCGCCCGGTAGCCGGCGGCGCGGTAGGCGGCGACCGGATCGATGGCGCCGCCGGTCTTCAGCCGCGCCATGGCAAGGATAGGCTCGACGTCGGTGCGATAGGCTGTCTTCAGCGTCTGCGTCGCCATCAGCGCGTCATTAGCGTCCTGGAAGCCTTCGAGCGCCTTGCGGTCGACCAGCAGCGCCTGCGCATAGGCGCGCTGCACCTCGACCGCCGACAACATCAGGCTTTCTATCGGATCGGTGACGTTATGGCTCTGGTCGAGCATGTGGGCCGGATCGAAACCTTCGGCACCGGCAAGCTCGGCATCGACCAGTTCATTGAAGACGAGGAACAGCCGGTAGGGATCGATCGAGCCGGCGTCGAGATCGTCGTCGCCATATTTCGAATCGTTGAAATGGAAGCCGCCAAGTTTCTTGAACTGGATCAGTCGCGACACGATCATCTCGATGTTGACGTTGGGGGCGTGATGGCCAAGGTCGACCAGACAGAACGCCTTGTCGCCAAGCTCGTTGGCGATGATGTAGTTGGTGCCCCAATCCTGCACGACGGTCGAATAGAAGGCCGGCTCGTACATCTTGTGCTCGGTGAACAGTTTCCAGCCGTCCGGCAGTCCGGCATAGATCTCCTTCATCGCGTCGAGATAGCGCTCGAATGCCTTGGCGAAATTGACCTGGCCGGGAAAGTTCGAGCCGTCACCGATCCATACCGTCAGCGCTTTGGAGCCCAGCGTCCTGCCGATCTCGATGCATTCGAGATTATGCTCGACCGCCTGCCGGCGTGTCGCTGCATCGGCATGCGACAGCGAGCCGAATTTATAGGAAAGTTTTTGGTCCCTGGCGTCGGAGAAGGTGTTGGAGTTGATGGCGTCGAAGCCGAGGCCGAAGCGGGATGCCGCCTGCTTCAGCCGGTTCGGATCGGCCTTGTCCCAGGGAATATGCAGCGAGACGGTCGGGGTCGCCTGCGTCAATTGCCGGATGACGGCGCAGTCCTCGATCTTGTCGAAAATGTCACGCGGCTCTCCGGCGCCGGGAAAGCGGGCAAAGCGGGTGCCGCCGGTGCCGACGCCCCAGGACGGGATGGCGACGGCGAATTTCTCGACCTTGTCGCGGATGGCGTCGATGGCGATGCCGCGGCGGTCGAGGCGCTCGCCGAGGGACTCGTAGTCGCGCTTGAGATTGGCGTTGCGCGCGGCATTATCTTTCTCGACAACATCGGCGGAGATGATGGTTTCGGACACTAAAGTTTCCTCCCAAATGCGTTCGGTTGGCGCTGCCCCTCATCCGCCTACCGGCACCTTCTCCCCGTATGGTAACGGGGAGAAGGGTAAAGCTCCGGCGTCGGCGCCAACCCTCAAACGACTGCTTATCGCGTAAAGCTCTGTGCGTTGCCGGCGTCGACGTTGATGATGTTACCGGTCGATTTGGCCGACATATCGGAGGCGAAGAAATAGATCGCCTCGGCGATGTCTTCGGGGAACACCGACCGCTTCAGCATCGAACGCGAGCGGTAGTGCTCCTCGAGATCGTCGGTCGACATCTTGTAGGCGGCGGCGCGCTGTTCCTTCCATTCGCCGCTCCAGATCTTCGAGCCGCGCAGCACGGCGTCGGGGTTGACGACATTGACCCTGATCTGCGCTTCCGCGCCTTCCAGCGCCAGGCAGCGTGCCAGATGGATTTCGGCGGCCTTGGCAGTGCAATAGGCGGCGGCGTTTGGCGATGCGGCAAGCCCATTCTTGGAGGCGACGAAGACGACGTTGCCGCCGATCTTCTGCGCCCGAAACAGCCGGAACGCCTCCCGCGAAACCAGGAAATAGCCGGTCGACAGGATGTCCATGTTCTTGTTCCACAGCGTCAGCGCGGTGTCCTCGATCGGCGCCGAGGAGGCCAGGCCGGCATTGGAGACCAGAATATCGATGCCGCCGAATTCGACCGCCGTTTCGGCAAAGCCGGAGATCACCTGATCCTCGGACGTGACGTTGATGACTACGGGCCGCACGAAATCCTTGCCATAGGCCTTGGCAAGCTCGTCATTGGCGCCGGCAAGGGCTGCTTCGTCGATATCGGCCAGCACGACGCACGCGCCCTCGCACAGCAGCCGGTTGGCGGTGGCCCGGCCAATGCCGCCGGCGCCGCCGGTGACCAGCGCAATCTGGCCGGCAAGAGCCTTTGGTTTCGGCAGGCGCTGCAGCTTTGCCTCTTCGAGCAGCCAGTATTCGATGTCGAAGGCTTCCTGGTCGGGCAGGCCGACATAGGTCGAGACCGTCGAGGCACCGCGCATGACGTTGATGGCGTTGACGTAGAACTCGCCCGATATGCGCGCCGTCGCCTTGTCGCCGGCGAAGGTGAACATGCCAACGCCGGGCATCAGATAGACGACGGCGTTCGGATCGCGCACCGGTGGCGAATCCGCGTGCTTGCAGCGGTCATAATAGGCCTGATAGCCGACGCGATACTCCGCCACATCATCGGCAAGACGGGCAATGACGGCATCGACGTCGGGATTTTGGGGGTCGAACTCGATGACCAGCGGCCGGATCTTGGTTCGCAGGAAGTGGTCCGGGCAGGACGTGCCGAGTGCCGCCAGCGGCCGCAAATCCCTGGAATTGACGAATTCGAGCACGGCAGGGGAATCGTCGAAATGGCCGAGCTTGTGGCTGTTCTCCGAGATCAGGCCACGGATCCTCGGCATCAGTTTTGCGGCCGCGGCGCGACGCGCAGGCGCATCGAGGGATTTGACGACTTCGCCGCCGAAAATCGGCTTGCCCTGGCTCTTGCGCTCGAACCAGTCGATCGCCTGGTTGATCACCGAGATCGTCGTCTCGTAGCATTCCTTCGGCGTGTCGCCCCAGCTGAACAGGCCATGACTGGCCAGTACGACACCCTTGGCTTCGGGGTTTTCGCGGCAGAATTTCTCCAGCCACAGGCCGAGCTCGAAGCCCGGACGTTTCCATGGCAGCCAGCCGATCGTGTCGCCGAAGATCTCCTTGGTCAGCGCCTGCGAATCCTTGGCGGCGGCAATGGCGATGATGGCATCGGGATGCATATGGTCGACATAAGGCTTCGGCACGAAGGCATGCAGCGGCGTGTCGATGGAAGCCGCGCGCGGGTTGAGGTTGAAGGTGCAATGGGGCAGATAGCCGACCATCTCGTCTTCATGTTCGAGGCCGCGATAGAGACCTTTCAGCGCGCGCAATTTGTCCATGTAGAGCGTGGCGAAGCCGTCGAGCTTGATCGAGGCGCTGTCGCCGCCCGAGCCCTTGACCCACAGCACTTCCACGCTCTCGCCGGTGAGCGGATCGTTTTGCCAGATCTTGGAGGAGGTGTTGCCGCCGCCATAATTGGTGACGCGCTTGTCGGAGCCAAGAACATTCGAGCGATAGACCAGACGTTCGGGCTCGCTCATTGCTTGCGCTTTTGCGTCATCCCAAAGATTGGCGAGGCGCGTGCCGGAGCGCTTGTCGAGCATAGGTATCCTCCCTTTGGGACACGCAAACGGCGCGGGTCCCTTTTGTACGAATTTCTACGCAAGCGGCGGCCTTGTCAATCACAAACGATCAATATCAGTCATATTGCATTGCACAATGAAATTATCTGATCGGAAATGATTGACACTGCGCGCTTTGGGTGACTAGATGCTCCGGCAGGGAGGAACCATGCACGAGAAAGAGCGCCACAGGATCATTCTGTCCGCCGTCCAGGAAAAGCCTGTGGTGACGGTGCAGGAGATGGTCGACCTGACGGAGTCGTCGGAGGCGACGATCCGGCGCGACATCGCGGCATTGCATGTGCAAAAACGGCTGCGCCGGGTGCGCGGCGGCGCCGAGGCGCTTTCGCCGCCGCAGTTCATCGGCCTGGCCGGCCGGCCCTTTTCCGTCAACGAGACCATCAACGCTTCGCAGAAGCGGGCAATCGCGCGGGAAGCCGTCGAACTGTGCAAGGACGGCGAGCCGATCATCATCAATGGCGGCACCACCACCTTCCAGATGGTGCATTTCCTGACCGGCCGCCGCATGCCGATCTTCACCAATTCCTTCCCGATCGCGGAGCACTTGCTCAGGCACTCCAAGAACACGGTGATGCTGTCGGGCGGCACCATCTACCGCGAGCAGAACATCATCCTGTCGCCGTTCGACAATGACGTGACGCGCAATTTCTACGCGCGCCGCATGTTCATGGGCGCGCAAGGGCTGGGGCCGCTCGGTCTTATGGAAGGCGACCCGCTGCTGATCCAGGCCGAGCAGAAACTGATCGACCAGGCAGACGAATTGGTGGTGCTGGTCGATTCCTCGAAGTTCCGCAAACGCTCGAGCCTGATCCTGTGCGGCCTGTCGCGCATCGCCACGGTGATCACCGACGACGCCATCGAGGATCGCGAAGCCAAGATGCTGGAGACCGCCGGCGTGACGCTGATCATCGCCCGCACAACGGCAACCAACAAGGAAGAATCTTCGCTGCAGGCCTGAGAACCACTCGCGCCCGCAGCGGCGATGGAATGCAACGCTCAAGGGAGGATATTCGATGAGCTTTCTGAAGAAACTGATGGTTACGGCGGCGTTCTCCGCCGCCATGTTCGTGAATGCCGCCTACGCCGAAAACGTCAAGATCGCGCTGGTGGTGAAGTCGCTCGGCAACGGCTTCTTCGACGCCGCCAACAAGGGCGCCGAAGAGGCGGCCAAGGAGCTCGGCGATGTCGACATCATCTACACCGGCCCGACCAAGGCGACCGCCGAAGCGCAGATCGAAGTGGTCAATTCGCTGATCGCCCAGAAGGTCAATGCCATCGCCATTTCGGCGAACGACGCCGACGCGCTGGTGCCAGTGCTGAAGAAGGCGATGCAGCGCGGCATTACCGTCATCTCGTGGGATTCAGGCGTCGCGCCGGAAGGACGCCAGCTTCACCTCAACCCCTCCGATACCAACCTGATCGGCGAGACCATCATCAAGCTGGCCGCCGACTACCTGCCGGAAGGCGGCGATGTCGCCATCCTGTCGGCTTCTTCGACCGCGACCAACCAGAATGCCTGGATCGACGCGGCCAAGAAGGTGCTGCCGGAGAAGTTCCCCAAGATCAAGCTCGTCGCCACCGTCTATGGCGACGACGACTCGGCCAAGAGCACGGACGAAGCCAAGGGCCTGCTGAAGTCCTATCCGAACCTCAAGGCGATCATCGCACCGACCACGGTCGGCGTCGTTGCCGCCGCGCAGGTGGTGACCGATGAAGGCCTGATCGGCAAGGTCAACGTCACCGGCCTGGCGCTGCCGTCGGAGTTCAAAAAGTTCATCGACAATGGCGCCAGCCAGGCGGTTGCGCTGTGGAACCCGATCGATCTCGGCTACTCCGCCGTCTACCTCGCCCACGACCTGGCGGTGAAGAAGGAAGAGGCCAAGCCCGGTGCTACGCTGTCGATCGGCCGCGTCGGCAAGGTCACGCTCGACGACACCAACTCGGCTGCGATGGCTCCGCCCTTCCAGTTCGACAAGTCGAACATCGAAAAGTTCTCCAAGATCTATTGATCCTGGGACCTTCGAAACGGTGCGGCGGGGCTCAGGTTCCGCCGCGCTTTCAAACGAACCTTGCTACAGGGCTTGATACGATTATGGACACGACAGCCCAGCACGAAGTGGCACATGAAGCGCCTTTGTCATCCGGACCGCGCCTGACGCTGTCCGGCATCTCGAAAAGCTTTCCCGGCGTGCGGGCGCTGCACAATGTCGGCCTGTCGCTCTATCCCGGCCAGGTAACCGCGCTGATCGGCGAAAACGGCGCCGGCAAGTCGACGCTGGTCAAGATCATGACCGGCATCTACCAGCCGGATGCTGGCACGATCAGCATCGACGGCCAGCCGGTCATACTGCCCAGCGCCCACGCCGCGTTCGGGCATGGCATCACCGCCATCCACCAGGAAACCGTGCTGTTCGACGACCTGGCGGTGGCCGAAAACATCTTCCTCGGCCATGCGCCGCGCACGCGTTTCAAAACCATCGACTGGCGCACCATGCGCAAGAATGCCCGCGAGGTGCTCGACACGATGGGCGCCGGCCATATCGACGCCGACGCCAGGCTGAAGGACCTCGGCATTGCCAACAAGCACCTAGTCGCGGTTGCCCGCGCCATGTCCATCGACGCGCGGATCGTCATCATGGACGAGCCGACGGCAGCGCTTTCGATGAAGGAGATCGAAGAGCTTTTCCTGCTGATCGAATTCCTCAAGAGCGACGGCAAGGCGATCCTGTTCATCAGCCACAAATTCGATGAGATCTACCGCATCGCCGACCGCTATACCGTGTTCCGCGACGGCGAGATGGTCGGCGAAGGCCTGATCAAGGACGCCGGCCAGAGCCAGATCGTGCGCATGATGGTCGGCCGCTCGGTCGATCACATCTTTCCGCAGCGCAAGGCCGAGATCGGCGCGCCGGTGCTGGCCGTCTCCGGCCTGTCGCACCCGACCGAGTTCGACGACATAGGCTTCGAGCTGCACAGGGGCGAAATCCTCGGCTTCTACGGCCTTGTCGGCGCCGGGCGCAGCGAGGTGATGCAGGCGATATCAGGCATCACCCGCACCAGCGGCGGCACGATCACGCTGGAGGGTAAGGCAATCGCGCCGAAATCGGCGGCGGATTCGATCGACGCCGGCATCGTCTATGTGCCGGAGGAGCGCGGCAAGCAAGGCGTGGTGATCGGCCTGCCGATCTTCCAGAATGTCTCGCTGCCCTCGCTCAAACGGACATCCAAGTCCGGCATATTGCGGCTGGCCGAAGAGTTCGCGCTGGCCCGCTCCTACACCGAGCGGCTCGATCTGCGCGCCTCCTCGCTCAGCCAGGACGTCGGCACGCTGTCGGGCGGCAACCAGCAGAAGATCGTCATCGCCAAATGGCTGGCGACCGCGCCCAAGGTGATCATCCTGGACGAGCCGACCAAGGGCATCGACATCGGCTCGAAGGCGGCCGTGCACGGCTTCATGGCCGAGCTCGTCGCGCAAGGCCTGTCGGTGATCATGGTGTCGTCCGAATTGCCGGAAATCCTCGGCATGTCGGACCGCGTCGTCGTTATGCGCGAGGGCCGCATTGCCGCGGTCTACGACAATAAAGGGCTCGACGCCGAAACCTTGGTCAGGACGGCAGCGGGGATCGCGGCATGAAGGCTCTTCTCAAACACCGCGAGGTCTGGCTGCTGGCGGCAATCGTCGTGCTGATCGGGCTGATCTCCACGCGGTTTCCAGGTTTTGCCGATCCGGCCAACCTGCGCCAGGTGTTCAACGACACGTCGATCCTGATGATCCTGGCGCTCGGCCAGATGGTCGTCATCCTGACCCGCTCGATCGACCTGTCGATGGCTTCAAATCTCTGCTTCACCGGCATGGTGGTGGCAATGCTGAACGCCGCGCATCCGGCGATCCCGATCCCGCTGCTGATCGTCATCGCATTGCTGGTCGGCCTGGTGCTCGGCGCCATCAACGGCCTGCTGGTATGGCGGCTGAACATTCCCTCGATCGTGGTAACGCTCGGCTCCCTCACCATCTACCGCGGCGCCACGTTCGTCATTTCAGGCGGCGCCTGGGTCAACGCCGACCAGATGAGCGCTGAGTTCATCGGCCTGCAGCGCGCGGCTTTCCTCGGCATTCCGGTACTGTCGTGGATCGCCCTGCTGGTTATTGCGCTGTTCTTCCTCGTGATGACGCGCACCGCGCTCGGCCGCTCGATCTATGCCATCGGCGTCAACCCGACCGCATCGGTCTATGCCGGCATCGATGTCGGACGGACGAAATTCATCGTCTTCTGCATCTCGGGGATGATCGGCGGCCTCTGCGGCTATCTGTGGATTTCGCGCTACGTCATCGCCTCGGTCGAGGTCGCCAACGGCTATGAGCTCAACATCATCGCCGCCTGCGTCATCGGCGGCATCTCGATCGCCGGCGGCATCGGTTCGGTCGGCGGCGCGGTGCTCGGCGCGCTGTTCCTCGGCATCATCTCCAACGCGCTGCCGGTGATCAACATCTCACCTTTCTGGCAGATGGCGATTTCAGGCAGCGCCATCATCCTGGCCGTGGTGCTCAACGCGCGCGGCGAACGCCGGCAAGGCCGCATCATTCTCAAAAAGGCGGAAGCGGCATGACCGACACCCCTGCCGCACGCCACATTCCCGACCGGCTCGACAAGCCGTTGACGTCGGCGATCTTCTCATGGGAGGCGCTGCTGGTCGTCGTGGCGGTTGCCATCTTTGCCGTCAACAGCTTTGCCTCGCCCTACTTCCTCGACGCGTGGTCGTTGTCGGACCTGACCTTCAACTTCACGGAAAAGGCGCTGATCGCGCTGGCCATGGCGCTGCTGATCATCTCCGGCGAAATCGACCTGTCGGTGGCCGCCATCATCGCGCTGGCTTCAACAATGATGGGCATGGCGGTGCAGGCCGGCGCCGGCATGCCTGAACTGGTGGCAATCGGCCTCGTCGTCGGGCTCGGCTGCGGCGCCTTCAACGGACTGCTCGTCACCAGGCTCGGCTTGCCGTCGATCGTCGTCACCATCGGCACGATGAGCCTGTTTCGCGGCATTGCCTTCATCATCCTCGGCGACCAGGCCTACAAGGGCTATCCCGCGAGCTTCGCCTTCTTCGGCCAGGGCTATGTCTGGTGGGTGGTGTCGTTCGAACTGACGCTTTTCCTGGTCGCGGCAGTCGTCTACTGGTTCCTTCTGCACCGGACGAGCTTCGGCCGCCGGGTCTTTGCCATCGGTAACAACCCGGTCGCGGCGCAGTTTTCCGGCGTACGCGTCGGCCGTATCAAATTCATCCTGTTTTGCCTGACCGGCCTGATGGCGGGCATCGCCTCGGTGCTGATCACATCGCGGCTCGGCTCGACCCGGCCGTCGATCGCGCAGGGCTATGAGCTGGAAGTCATCACCATGGTGGTGCTTGGTGGCGTCAGCATCCTGGGCGGGGCCGGCAGCATAGTGGGCGTCGTGCTCGCGGCCTTCATCATGGGGCTGGTGACCTTCGGCCTCGGCCTGCTCAATGTGCCAGGGATTGTTATGTCGATCTTCATCGGCCTGCTGCTGATCATCGTCATCGCGCTGCCGATCCTGTGGCGGCGAGTACGGCGGGAGCGCTTTGCCTGATGCCGGAGAAATACGCGTTCAAGATGAAGCTCAATCCGGGCATGAAGGCCGAATACAAGAAGCGCCACGACGACATCTGGCCGTCGCTGGTCGCGCTGCTCAAGCAGGCCGGTATCTCCGATTACTCGATCCATCTCGACGAAGAGACCAACACCTTGTTCGGCGTGCTGTGGCGCCGTGACGACCACGGCATGGACGAATTGCCGAAGCATCCGGTGATGCAGCGTTGGTGGGCCGAGATGGCGGACATCATGGAGACCAAGCCGAACAACGAGCCGGTGGCGGTGCCGCTGGAAACAATGTTCCATATGGAATGACCCGCCACGTCGCCGTCATCGATATCGGCAAGACCAACGCCAAGGTGGCGCTGGTCGATCTTGCCGCAGCAAGCGAAGTCACGCTGCGCAGGATTGTGAACGAGCCGGTTCGGCAAGGCCCATACCCGCACCATGACGTCGAGCGGTTATGGGCGTTTATCCTTGGCAGCCTGGCCGAGATCGACTGCGAGCAGCGCATCGATGCGATATCGATCACCACCCATGGCGCAACGTCCGTGCTGGTCGACGCATCAGGCGAGCTGGCGCTGCCGGTGCTCGACTACGAATTCGACGGTCCGGATGCCCTTGCCGGGGACTATGACACGATCCGTCCGGCGTTCTCCGAGACCGGCACGCCGCGCCTGCCGGCCGGCCTCAATCTCGGCGCGCAGCTGTTCTGGCAGCAGAAGCGCTTTCCGGCGGATTTCGCCAGAACCGCCGCGATCCTGATGTATCCGCAATACTGGGCCTTGCGCCTGACCGGCGTCGCCGCCAGCGAGGTGACTTCGCTCGGCTGCCACACCGATCTGTGGAACCCGTGGAAAGCGGATTATTCGTCGCTGGTCGACCGGCTGCAATGGCGCCGGCTAATGGCGCCGGTGCGGCAGGCCAAGGACCGCTTGGGCCCGATCCTGCCCGCGCTTGCGACACGGACCGGGCTCGACCCGCAAACGCCGGTGTTTTGCGGCCTGCACGATTCCAACGCCTCGCTGCTGCCACATCTCCTGTCCGACCGACCGCCTTTCTCCGTGGTCTCGACCGGCACCTGGGTGGTGTCGATGGCGGTTGGCGGCAACAAGATCGCGCTCGACCCGGCCCGCGATACGCTGGTCAATGTCAACGCGCTCGGCGATCCCGTGCCGTCGGCGCGCTTCATGGGTGGCCGCGAGTTTTCCGTGCTGACCGAGGGCCAATCGGAGAACTGGACGGAAGACGATGTTGCCACGGTGCTGGCGCGCAAGACGTCCCTATTGCCCTCGACCCAACAGGGTTCGGGCCCGTTTCCGCATCATACCGCATCATGGCTTAACGCGGACGGTATGAGCGTCGGCCAGCGCTTTGTCACCATCTCGTTCTACCTGGCGCTGATGACCGCGACCTGCCTCGACCTGATCGGCGCGGACGGTCCAACCATCGTCGAAGGACCCTTCGCCCGCAACCGGCTGTTCACCCGCATGCTGGCTGCGGCGACGGCGCGTGGCGTCATCGCCTCCGAGGCCGCCACCGGCACCAGTATCGGCGCCGCCTTGCTGGCGTCGGACCAGGGGACACCGCAAGGCAGAGGCGAAAGGACCGAACCGTCGGCCGATCCACTCTGGACAAGTTACGTGCGCTCCTGGCGTTCAGCGGTCGACGAACGAGCCTGACCGCCGAGCTCATGGCGCCCTGATGTCCGGAGATGCCTAGCCCGCATAGAGCAATCCTTGCGGATCGATCTCCGGCTTGCGGCCGGCGACCACATCGGCAAGGAACTTTCCCGAGCCGCAGGCCATGGTCCAGCCGAGATGACCGTGGCCGGTGTCGAGGTAGAGATTGTCGTACCGCGCCCGGCCGATGACCGGCACAGAGTTCGGCATCATCGGGCGAAGTCCAGCCCAGAGCTCGGCCTTGCTCTCGTCGAAAGCGCCGGGGAACAGGTCCTTGGCGGTGTTCAGGATCGAGTTGAAATCGCGTGGCTTGAACGTGCGGTCGAACCCGGTGAACTCCGCCGTCGAGGACATCCGCAGCCGATTTCCCAGCCTGGAATAGCCGATCAGCCGGTCCTCGTCGGCGCCACCCATGATCGGCCCCTTGCTTTCATCTTCCAGCGGAACAGTCACGGTATAGCCCTTCACGGGATAGACGGGCAGATCGATGCCGTAGCGGCGGCCGAGCAGACCGCTCTCCGGCCCCATGGAAATGACCACTGCGTCACCCGCCACCGGGCCGGCCGAGGTCATCACGGCGCGCACCCGGTCGCCGTCGATGTCGAGGCCTTCGACCGTGGTGCCGTAGAGGAATTGGACGCCGAGTTTCTCGGCGGCATAGGCAGCGAGGTTCTGCGTGAATTGGCTGGAGTCGCCGGTCTGGTCGATCGGCGAATAGACGCCGCCGGCTATCTTGTCCTTGGCGCCGGCAAGGCCGGGCTCGAGCTCGACCAGCCGGTCGCGGCCGACGATCTCGATCGGCAGGCCGTGTTCGCCGAGATAGCGATAGTTGTCGGTGCCGGTATCGAAGCTCTGCTGCGAGCGGAAGAAATAGAGAATGCCTTTCTTGCGCTCGTCATAGTGGATGCCGGTTTCGGCCGAGACGGCGTTGATGCAGTCGCGCGAATAGAGCGCCAGACGAAGCTTGACGTCGGTGTTGGCGCGCATGCGCTTATGCGTGCACTGGCGCAGGAAGCGCAGGCTCCAGGCGAAAAAATACGGATCGAAGCGCAGCCGCACCTTGATGCCGAGATCGTGGTTGTAGAGGCCGCGCAGGAACGTCTTCAGCGCGGCGGGCGAGGCCCAGGCGGTGGCATCCCCGGGCGACACCAGGCCGGCATTCGACCGGCTGGTGCCGCGTGCCGCCGCCGGATGGCGCTCGATCACCGTCACCTCATGGCCGTCGCTGGCCAGATAAAAGGCCGCCGCCGTACCGACGACGCCGGCCCCAAGCACCAGGATTTTCATTCCGCCCCCAGCGCGCTGAGCCAACCTTTGCGGAGAGCCCTTCTTCACCCCAGAGCCGAATTCTTGCTGGTCAGGATGCGCTCCCAGGCAAGCGCATCGGCAACGATCTGGTCGAGGTTGTCGCGCTGCGGGGTCCAGCCGAGCTCGCCGCGCGCCAGCTCCGAATTGGCGACGACCGCGGCGGCGTCGCCGGCGCGGCGATCGCCCATCCGCACGTCGAAATCATGGCCGAAGACGCGGCGGACGCTGTCGATGACCTCGAGCACCGAATAGCCGTGGCTGTAACCACAATTGGCGACCAGGCTCGATCCGCCGGCACGCAGCCGCTGAAGCGCCAACCGATGCGCCGCCGCCAGGTCGCTGACGTGGATATAGTCGCGCATGCAGGTACCGTCCGGCGTCGGATAGTCGGTGCCGAACACCTGCATGAAGGGGCGCTTGCCGAGCGCCGTCTCGCAAGCGACCTTGATCAGATGCGTGGCACCGGGCGTCGATTGGCCGGTGCGGCCCTTCGGATCGGCGCCGGCGACGTTGAAATAGCGCAGCGCCGTATAGCGCAACCCATGGGCAATCGCCGCGTCGCGCAGCATCCATTCGCTCATCAGCTTGGACAGGCCATAGGGCGATTCCGGCGCAAGCCGGGCATCCTCGCGCACCGGCTCCAGGCCGGCGCCGCCATAGACGGCGGCGGTCGAGGAAAAGATGAAATTGGGCACGCCTTCGCGCACCGCGGTCTCGATCAAGGTGCGCGTCTTGCAGGTGTTGTTCTCGTAATAGGCAAGCGGGTCGGCGACCGATTCGGGGACCACGATCGAGCCGGCGAAATGGATGATCGCGTCGACCTTATTGTCGCGAATGATCGAGGCGACCAGTTCCCTGTCGGCGACCTCCCCGACGACGAGCTTTGCTTCCGGGGCGACCGCCCATTCAAAGCCGGTGGAAAGCCGGTCGAGGACGACGACGTTGTCGCCCGTGTCCAGCAATTCCCAGACCATATGGCTACCGATATAGCCGGCACCGCCTGTCACCAAAACCGTCATCCGCATCCTCGCTATTCATGATTTGTCGGAACTGTCTCAATCGTCGCCGTACTGGAAAATCTGCCGCCAGGCCATTAAAACCTGCGGTAACCAGTCTCATCGGCGCGTGGCATTGTCCTGAAACAAGATTGATCCACATCAAGGGAATAGGCCACGTTCCGTGGTCGTTAGGAACAGGCTCGGGGCGTGGCATTTTGACCAAAAAGGCCAGGTGGACGATGAATGGGCCAATGACTATGATCCCGCGCAAAACTGGGAAGGCGACATGAATTACCAGCGGTTTTTCGAGGAAGCGATCGACCAGCTCCATGCGGAGCGTCGCTACCGCGTCTTCGCCGACCTTGAGCGTATCGTCGGGAAATTCCCGCGCGCCATCTGGCGCGCCAATGGCCGCGCCGAGGAAATCACCGTCTGGTGCTCCAACGACTATCTCGGCATGGGCCAGCATCCCGACGTCATTGCCGCGTTCCAGAAGGCGGCAGGCAAGATGGGGTCGGGGGCCGGCGGCACCCGCAACATTTCCGGCACCAGCAACCCGCTGGTCGAGCTCGAACTGGAGCTGGCCGACCTGCACGACAAGGAAGCCGCACTGGTTTTCACCTCCGGCTTCGTTTCCAACGAGGCGTCGATCTCGACCATTGCAAAGCTGCTTCCCAATTGCCTGATCATCTCGGACGAGCTCAACCACGCTTCGATGATCGAGGGCGTGCGGCGCTCAGGCGCCGAGAAGAAGATCTTCCGCCATAACGACGTCGCGCATCTCGAAAGCCTGCTGCAGACGGCCGGCCGCGAGCGCGCCAAGCTGATTGTCTTCGAGAGCGTCTATTCGATGGACGGCGACATCGCGCCGATCAAGCAGATCGTCGATCTCGCCGAGCGCTACAACGCCATGACCTACATCGACGAGGTCCACGCCGTCGGCATGTACGGGCCGCGCGGCGGCGGCATCACCGAGCGCGAAGGGCTGGCCGACCGCATCGACATCATCGAGGGCACGCTGGCCAAGGCGTTCGGTACGCTTGGCGGCTACATCGCCGGCAACACTGCGGTGATCGACGCGGTGCGCTCCTATGCGCCGGGCTTCATCTTTACCACGGCGTTGCCGCCGGCGATCGCCGCCGCGGCAACCACCTCGATCCGCCATCTCAAGCGCTCCCAGGCCGAGCGCGATGCGCAGCTGCGTCAGGCGACACGGACCAAGCAAGTGCTGGCCGCGGCCGGCCTGCCGGTGATGGAGTCGCCTACCCACATCGTGCCCCTTCTGGTCGGCGATCCCGAGCTCTGCAAGATGGCCAGCGACCGCCTGCTCGGTGTGCACGGCATCTACATCCAGCCGATCAACTACCCGACAGTGCCGCGCGGCACCGAGCGGCTGCGCATCACCCCGACACCGTTCCATTCGGACGCGCTGATTGCGTCCCTGCAGGACGCGCTGGTCGAGACATGGGATGCGTTGGGGATTCCCTACGGTTCGGCGGGCCGACCGTCGGTCGCCAAGAGCGACCGCGTCATTCCGTTGCTGGTGCCGAAGTCGGGCGGGTGAAGGTTCCGCCTGGACGAAGTGCTGCCTGTTGTTCAACGCAGCAGCGCTCAAAGGTCACGGCCTGGTGGGGTGGACGGCGCCCGACGGCATCGGATGTGCCAGAATGAGTTCGTTGAGATCTCAAACAAGGGAGCCGTCCGTGGAACACCTTATCCGTATT